>PMJO01000085.1 GCA_003158455.1 Myxococcales bacterium
TGCGTTCTCGACCTCACCGCAGGTGACCGGGAAGGTGTACGCAGCCGACTACACGGCGCCCACGCCTTCCAACTTGACCACGGCTGTTGGCGACATGCAGCTCGCATTCACCGACGCTGCGGGGCGCGCACCCGGCGTCACCGAGTTGGGCGCCGGAAACATCGGTGGGAAGACTCTCGCCCCCGGTGTCTACAAATGGGGCACCGGTCTTCTGATCCCGACGGATGTCACTCTTGCCGGTAATGCGACGGACGTCTGGATCTTCCAGATCGCCCAGGATCTCACCATGAGCAGCGCCGCGAAGATCGTCCTGTCCGGTGGGGCACTGCCCAAGAACGTTTTCTGGCAGGTCGCCGGACTTGTGGATCTCGGCACGACGGCGCACTGCGAGGGCGTCGTTTTGACTCAGACATCGGTCACGTTGCGGACGGGCGCGTCGATCAACGGCAGACTGCTAGCGCAGACGGCGGTCAACATCGACGGCAGCACCGTAGTCGAACCAGGCCTGTAGCACAGGATTGCGGCTTCAACCCAGCTGCGTACGAGGACATTCCACACTTTCGTGTAGGCAAGAGCGGCACAGGCGAAATCATGGGGGAATTTCCGGTGTGGGAAAGTCGACCGGCCGACCAGCGCAGCGATCACAGGACATCGCTCGGTTCGCATCGAGACGCCAGGCCCTCGCCTTGCGCCGGGCGGCTGCCAGTTCATCGGGCAGGTTGGCAGCGGTGCCGAAGTACATTTCATCCGGCGTCTG
Source organism: Myxococcales bacterium (assembly GCA_003158455.1). Taxonomy (GTDB): domain Bacteria; phylum Myxococcota_A; class Polyangia; order Fen-1088; family Fen-1088; genus Fen-1137. The sequence goes on from PMJO01000085.1 coordinate 758, forward strand.
GCCCTCGAAAGCTGAATGTGACATTTGCGTATTGTGCTGGTCTACGAAGAATTCCACCAGGGTGCGCAGCCGCACGATGGTATCCAGCGAGTTGAGGTAGAGCCATTGATGGGGACGGATCTCGACCTTCGCGCCGAAGGAGGGCATCTGGGCGATCACGTGGATGTGCGCGTCTCAGCCGGCACCGTCGAGATCTTCCTGCGCCAACAGAGGATCGCATCGCATGCCCGCAGCTACCAGCGCGGGAGCCACACCACCGTGAACGAGCACATGCCCAAGTCGCGCCAGGCGCACCTGGAATGGCGCCCATCGCGGATGAGCAACTGGGCAGGCACTATTGGTCCGGAAATGCACGCCTGCGCCCAGCAGGCCATAGGCCGACCACGACAACTCCGCCGACGAGGAGCCGAATATCCGGCTGCCATCGGCACGCTCCGCCGAGAATTGACCGAAAGAAAATCCCCCGCCCACCTTTGCCCCGATGTGGAATACGGAACCAAGATTGTACTGAGGGTGTCGTAGAGGGGAGATTGGCAGATGTCGAACCCAAAGGAGAGCCCGGCGATGTCGGTTGTGGTGTCTGCCGACCGATAGGTCGCCGGGCCCAGGCCGCTGATGCGAGCCTGCACGACGGGCCCCGAGATTCGCTGCGCGCCTTCCGGGGTGGTGATGAAGTGGGCCACGACAGCGGACAGATCGTAGCGGGGCATGAGCATCGACCGGATCATGCCCACGTTCGCGCCGGCATAGGCAGTAAAGCTGCTTAGTAAATCGAAGCGCAGGTTTCCCGCACCCACCGGCACGCTTTCACTACGCGGTGGAAAGAACCATGGTGCTGCCGCGCAACCGCAGCTCTGGAGGCGTGGGCGCCAGCTCGCCGGCCTTGGGTGTGGTGACGTCTAGCGCTGACTTGTCCGGCGGAGCTTCCCCCGCAGGGCGAAGTGCGATCGCCGTGACCACGGCCAATGCCTCGGCTACTTCGCCGCGGCTTGCGCCGTGGACTTCGCGCTTGTTCGTCTCACCCTGGTCGTCGCGCACCTGGAACGCGCCGGCAAAGCCGTCGTCCTGCTTGTGAATCGAAACCACCATAGTGCGTTTGCTTTCCCCCGCGCCGTCGAAGTTGGCGCCGCGTCCTGCGACGGCGGTAACGAATTCCTGCTGTGTGGGACAGCCCTCAGGCGCATCGTAGGCAAGCCCAACCACCGACGTCGCGACCGCCGGAGACGCCAAGATCAGGAGCGAGGCAAGTGCAGTGTTCACGAATAGATAATGTCGCGCCACCCCGGCCACGATCACGAAAAGTGCGGCTTTGAACAAGAAGCGTGGCCTCCGCTTCCGCCATCGCCGACCGCCTCGTCCACAAGGGTCTGCTCCTCGGCCGGGACGTGGCCATCAAGTTCCTGCATGCCGAGTTCAGCAGCCGTGAGGACATAGTAGTGCACCGATCATTTTGAAAGGATTGCCCTCACAATCCTGACGTGCGGCGAGGACGTTCTGGTGGTAATCGCGTTGCAACCAAGTCCAGCGATTGGCTCAGCTCAATCAGAATGGAGTGCGATCCCTTCAATTCGATCGACGCGCTGGGGGAGGAATCCAGCGCAGACCAGCAACTTGGGATTGGCCGAGCAGCATCTGAAGGCGCTGCTCGTCAGCGCGTCGGTACATTGCATCGCACGGTAGGTCCGGTCCTCGATGTGGTTCAGGCCAAGCTCCGCCTTCGCGTCCTCGTACCACACGCTCGGTCCGCCACCTGTTCCTTCACAGGCGCACGAGCTGCTGCCTGGTCATCGTGACCGCCGGCGTGCAGTTCTGAAGACGACCAAGAAGCATGGCACGCATCCTGCAGCGCCACGGACAGCGCGACGAAGGAGTATTGGCATGACTCGAATTGCACGACGAGACGCAAGAACTCGACCTCAGCGTAAAGCAGGTACTGGGCGGCAGTGCCTGTGGGAGGGACTGCGCTGGCGCAAGGACTAGCGGCCTCGGAGCGATGCCATGAAAGATGTCGTTCCTCGCATTCGTGTGGTAGCTGCCGTCATCGAGCAGGGAGGCCGATACCTCATCACGCAGCGACCATCGACAGTCGTGCTAGCTGGTTTGTGGGAATTCCCGAACGGCAGGGTCGAGACAGGCGAGACCGACGAGGCCGCGCTCCGACGGGAGCTGCGGGAGCGCGCTGGCGTCGATGTGGAGGTGGGCGCCACCGTCGCTCACCGCACGCACGGCTACGATGGGTATGTCGTTGACATCGTTCTCTATCGGGCCACTACCGCGCCCACCCAGAAACCGCGTCCGGTTCGGGTGGCCGATCTTCGTTGGGTGGCGCCTCATGAGCTGGAAAACTATGCTTTTCCCCCGGCGGACCAGGCCGCCACCGACTTGCTCCTTGGCATCAACCGTGACGCCCGCTGGTCCAAGCAGGATAAGCACGCGATGAGGTCCGCGGACACTGGCCTGGTCCGGTCGGCTGGGTGGTGATCGGCATCGGGGCGGTGACGGCGGGGACGGGGTTGGGTTTCATGGGGTCGGAGGTCACGCACGCCGTCGACGCGGTGAACATTAACAACGACGCCGCCCCAGGCAGTATTGGATTTCCTGTAACCGGCCCGCAACACGCGGTGGCGCCAAATGCACCCGGTAACGGCGGCAATGCAATCAACGCGCCATAAGTGGGCATTTCTGTGGCACGAAGATTGAAGGCTTCATCTGGCAGCGAAGCGTAATGCGGGCGTGAAGAAAAGGAGACGGTGATGAGCAAGAAGCGAAATAGACGGCATCGCGAGTTTGCCAAGAGTCAACCAAACATAGGGCAGGACGCGCTCTCGGAGGCTCGCCCGGATCTGCCTGGCAGTTCGGGTGCATGGTCCCAGGAAATGTCTGATCACGACACCGAAGAGCTGCAAGCGGTGACCGACGATCAGATAGAGGAGATAGTGGCGGACTAGGGTAGCCGCGCCCTTCGCTACCACCGCGAGCTGTTGCTCACCAGCACCTCCTCAAGGCTCTCCATGCTCGGCGGTACCGACATCACAGTCGCCCCTTGAGGAGCGGCAAACGAAAGGACACCATGACGAATTGGAAATTGGGACTGGCAGGGTTGGCGCTTTCGAGCCTGGGAATTTCGGCGCTGGTGGCTCCAACGGCACAGGCAGCAGTGCTGGTCATTCACGCCGGGCGCGACAAGCCGCCGGCCGCGCGCGAAGAGCGCGTGGTGGAGCGTCGGGGCTACGTCTGGGACAGCGGCCACTACGGCTGGCGGCACCACCGTTACGTCTGGACGCGCGGGCGCCATCTGCACGCTCGCCGCGGCCACGAGTGGGCCCCCGGCCGCTGGGAGCGGCACGAGGATCACTACGATTGGCACCACGGCGAATGGCGCCCGCATCGCTGACATGGTCGGGGGCCTGGAGAACAGCTCCGAGGTGCTCCGTTGTCAGTACGATTTGAGACTGCTCTACCAAAACCAGTACAGGGACCTATAGCAGAAGAGCCCTATGTTGTGGAGGAACGTCCATGGCTCTCTGGCTGTGTCTCATCATCCGTCGCCCGTCTAGCGATCACGCAACTCCCGCACCTGTCCGGCCCACGCCGCAATGCGGGCTCCGCAGCGTTCGGGACCTAGCGCGCCCAGGGACGGCACCGCATCCTGGATTTCCTTTTCCAGCGCGCGCAGGACTTCGCCCGGGGTGGCCGGGCGCTGGGGCTGCACCACGGGCGCGGCCGGGAATGGCGCCGGCTGCGGCAGTCCCTCGGCCGCCGGTCGCAGCAGGGCACGCATACGCGCGAACTCGGCGTCGCGCTTTAGCTGCTCGGGATCGGGAGGTGGCGATAGCGGACGCCGCCGAGTGCGCCGACGCGCCGACGCGGGGGCCGCCGGCCCCTGGGCTGCGGTGGCGCGTGCCGTGGCCTTGGCCCGCTTGGCCGATTCGCGGACGAGCGCCTTGCGCACGCGCGACTGCGTCGCCTGCTCGATAGCGTACAGAAATCGACGCGTGAGCGAGGTCATGAGACGGCGTCGCTCCCGGGCCGCCCGCCTCCATTTCACGCCGGGCGAGGCGGGAGGCCGGTCCCGCCTGGACCGCAGCGAAAATCGAGGCGATGATTTCCTCGCCGCGTTCGCGGGTGTTCACTTCCACGAGCGCACGCAGGCGAAGGGTGAAGTCTTGGACGAGGTCGTCAACGGAAAGCCGGGGGTGGGCTGGCGGGTTGGACACAGTCTCTTCTTTGCGGATGTGAGTCGTTGCCGGCATGCGGCTACTGCGCTCTGGCACTGCCGCCTGCCAAGGTCCGCGAAGCTATCACAGGCCAAGGCAGCGAGCCGGCCATGGCTGTGGTTGGGGACGGAGAGTGGACAGCACGGCATCCGTGGTTGGTTCGGTCTTGGCCATGCTAGAGTGGGACTATGCAAAGAGGTACCGTCAAGTTCTTCAACAAGGGCAAAGGCTTTGGGTTCATCACGCCTGATGGTGGCGGGAAGGACGTGTTTGTTCATTCCAACGACACCGGCGGTGCTGTTCTCCAAGAGGGTACCAAGGTTGAGTTCGAAGTCGTCGAAGGGAAGAAGGGTCCCCAGGCCACCGGGGTGAAGGTTGTCTAAGCAGCTCGGCCGCGGGCCACATGGCTGAATCGGCCAGCCAGCTATGGGGCCGAGTCGACATGCTCGGTCCTCGCCCTCCTCAGCAGGGCAGCCCGGTCACCGCGCGGAGCAGATCTTCGTCGGTGGGATGCGAGTAGATCGCAGTCGTCAAGATCGACTTATGGCGGGCAAGGCGCTGGGTGAGGCGGATGGTCTGGCTCGCCACACCAGGCATGCCGCTCTTGCTTACACTTTTGTGCGGAATGTCCGCGCACGCAGCTGGGCTCCGCCGGCCTGCGCGCCTTGGGGGGCGCGGTCGGCCGCCTCCGCACTCGCCGCCACGCACGTGGCTTTTGCCGGCGGGAAAAAGAAGCGCGCTGGCTCAAGAGGGCTTCGGGCGTTGTGATTTGGTTGCCGCAGCTTCCATCAGCTTGACAGACATCACTGAAGCCAGGAAAAACGTTGGTGCCCGCGGCGGCCCGCCAACGGAACCGTCGCTTGCCGCGCGAAATGCGCGGGGTCAGCTGTACCTGTTGTTTTCCATACCTTCGTCCATCTCGCCAATCTTGTCGAGGGAATCAGGGCGTGGCCGGAGCTGCGGACATTCATCTCGCCGTCGAGCATCTAAGGTATGCGCTCGATTGGCCCTGGCGCATGCGGACATGCTGGGACAGCCCAAGAGCCGAACCAATGGGAGGGAACCATGAGAAATCGGAAGGCATTCGTGGACATGACATTCGTAACGGCGAAGCTGGTTGGAGTGTTCGTGCTGGCGCTCTCTGGCTGCGCTCACAGCTATCGACTGGTCCCCATGCCCGGGACGGCAGCGACCCAGGGTCCTGGCCAGGCGGTGGCGGGGGAAAGCGCGGACGTGCGCATGGTGGCGAGCGCGCAGATTTGGAGCGGGGATCCGCCAACCCTGTCGCAATTCGTGCTGCCAATCTGGGTAGAGATCGAAAACCACAGCGGCAAGCCGTTGTGGCTACGCTACAGCGGCCTACGCATGGAGGACCCGAATGGCAAGGCAACGCTTCATGCAATCCCGCCCTTCAAGGTGAAAGGCAACACCATCATCCCTGCATCGGCCGTGCGGCCGGAGTTTCACGGGAATGGCTTCTATGTGGTGCCCCTGCTGAGACCTTCTTACATTGGTCTTGACGATCCATGGCAGGGCAGTTCGCTTGAGCCGGACTTCGCCTACTATGGCGACCATGGTGTGGAGTGGGAAGAGACCCTGCCCACGGATGACATGCTCCGCCGGGCGATTCCGGAAGGCGTCGTGGCAGATGGGGGCAAAGTTGCGGGCTTCGTATACTTCCAGAGGATGAAAGCCGGTTTCACGGGTCTCATTCTTCGCAACGATTTGGTCGACGCCGTGACCAAGCAGCCCTTCGGCCGTGTCGACATCCCGTTCGCCGTTGTGAAAGAATAGAATCAGCCTGGGACGCCGCCGGAGCCGTCGACGACAAAAAAGATGGTGCGGCCGGGCATCCGGATCTCGGCAATCCTGTCCTTGCCGCAACCGGGCCCTGACGAGCAGCCGTGCCGGCTACCATGGCTGTCCGCCGATAAGGCCATTTATTACGCAGCCCTCCGGTAGTAAACGTGTAGACCGCCGAGCACAGACCGCCAAGCACAGGCATCATGGATGTACGGCGACCACGAGCAGATCACGGCTTCCGAGAATAGCCGCTATCGGCGGTCAGGTGGGTTTCGCGAGGCAAGAGGCTGGCGCCGCTTGGACGACGGGCAAGCTCGCTCTTCTGTATCAAATTGGCTTTGGAATGTGGCTCCCCTCTTGCCCGCGCACCCACGGTCGTCCATGCACCAGGGGGGTTATGTCGGCGGGAGAAGGAAGAGGTGCAGCCTCCGTGCTGCCCATGCTGCGGGGTTTCCTGGACAGGTTGTCCTGTAATTCAGTGCGCCGCAGACCAAGGTGTTGGTGCTCCCGCACACTTCAACAGGGCACACCAAGAAACGACTGGCAGCTGTAGCCGTGCGGCCGGAGACGGGAAGACGTGCAATTCATCCGGTCCGACAGCACCAACATCCAACCTGACGATGGTGGTGGCGGAGAAAGTGGTGGGGACCTACATGCCACTTTCCCAGCAAAGTGTCTCCCAGGGGACAGGAGAAGGCGCATGGGGCCGCCGTCCTACCCCGGCCCAGAATGCTCACGATTACCCGTGCGTATGAAGTTTTCGCGGATCACGGGCATGGGCGGCGGTTGCAAGAAGATGCGCCTGGCGAGCTTGCGTAGCGAGCCGGTCCAGCGTCGGAGTTTTCGCGGCAGTAGTTGTCGCAGCTTGTCCAGCCACAAGATGAAGTCGATGAGCAACTTGACCACGCGGATGGTGGTCGCGATGGCGGCGCAGAGCAGGCGGTCGACGGCGCGAAGAAGGAGGCCCCCGAAAGCACGCCTTTGCCGTTGAGCTTGCCCTCGACGAGGGCAAAGTCCGGATCTCCTCCCTGCAGAACCGTCACCGGCCCTGCTGGACCGGCCTCACGGCCAGAGGCTCCGGCAAATTGTGGGGCGACGCCAGCGGAGCTATGATTACGTCGTCATGAAGACCACTCGTCCTTCACTGCCAATGCTTCAAAGCTTGCAGTGGGTCGCCTTCTTCGTGGGGGCAGTCCTGGTCCTTGTGCCAGGGGGCGCCTGCGAGAAACAGTGCACGGGCACTCTAGCTCAGGTCGGAGCCGGCTGCCCAGACACATTCGACGGCCAGCGCGAGAGCTTCCCTGCCTGTCCCAGCTGGAGCACCACGCAAATCGCCTACCGCTGTGGGGATCTCATCGCCTTCAGAAATTCTGATCCCAACTTTACGATCTGCTATTACGACTTCATCTCACACCAGCTTGTCGGCGCCTACCAGCACACTCAGACGGAGTCCTTCTGTGGCGACCAGTTTAGCCGGATCGCAGGCCGCACGCCGCTGCCCGACGCGATGGCGTGCACGACCACCGTTGATAACGTTGAGCGCACTTGCACAGGAAGCGCACCTGGGGATGCGGGTCCGTGAGACTGTCCTTCGGCATGTCGGCATCCCTGTTCTCAAGAAGGCGGTCGTCGAAAGAATCAGGAGCTTGTGCCATGTCGAGCTCCGGGTCGCCGTCGACGAGAGCCCGCGCAGCGCCTCGCGTCCTTAGGTCCCTGGCACCCTCCTCGCGGCGAGTGCCGTCGCGCCGGCTCGATTGCCTGCCGCTCACGCCTCGGCGGGCTTCTGAACTACTACCAACGTGAGGCTGCATGAGGCCCGGCGATGGATTTTCGGACACTACGGGTGTTGCGTTTCGCCCACACACTACTCCGACGTCCTCGGCCATTCGTTCGACCGTTTCCTCGCGCAGGTCGAGGGCGGAGATTGGCTTCGAGCGAAGGCTGGCTACGAAGATCGCCTGCTCACCTCACCGGCGTCGGATTCCGCTCCTTGAACTGCCACTGATGCCAGTACGGGTAGATGGGCGTGGTCGCGCTCGCGGCGTCGAGACGGGCAACCTGCGCGGTGGTGAGGCGCCAGCCCACGGCACCGAGGTTGTCGCGAAGCTGGTCCTCGTCGCGCGCCCCGATGATCACGCTCGCGACCGTGGGCCGTTGCAGTAGCCAGTTCAAGGCGACCTGGGGAACGCTCTTGCCGATCTCGGCAGCCACGTCGTCGAGCGCGTCGACCACGCGGTAGAGGTACTCGTCATCCACCGGCGGTCCGCCTTCTGCCGCCAGCCGACTGTTGAGCCGACTCGACTCCGGCCGCGGCTGGCCACGACGGATCTTCCCGGTGAGCCGTGCCCAGCCGAGCGGGCTCCAGACGAAGGTGCCGACGCCCTGATCGAGCGCCAGCGGCATGAGCTCCCACTCGTACTCGCGACCGATCAGCGAGTAGTAGGCCTGGTGGGCCACGTAACGGCACAGGCCGTAGCGCTCCGAGACCATCAGCGACTTCATCAGGTGCCAGCCCGAGAAGTTGGAGCAGCCGACGTAGCGGATCTTGCCGGTCTGAACCAGGTGATCGAGCGCTGCCAGGGTCTCCTCCACCGGAGTGAGCGCGTCGAAGGCATGGATCTGGTAGATGTCGATGGTGTCGGTGCCGAGCCGCCGCAAGCTTCCTTCGCAGGCCGCGATCAGGTGCTGGCGGGAGGAGCCCACGTCGTTCGGGCCTGCTCCGGCGCGCTGGCCACCCTTGGTCGAGAGGATCACCTGGTCGCGCCGCCCCTTGATTGCTCTTCCGAGGATCTCCTCGGCGAGGCCATCCGAGTAAATGTCGGCCGAGTCGAACAGGTTGAGTCCGGCCGCAAGACACAGATCAACCAGTTGGGTGGCCCCGGCCACGTCGCTTGACCCCCAGGCCTTGAAGAACTCGGTGCCGCCCCCGAAGGTCCCGGTCCCCAGGCAAAGCGCCGGGACCTTGAAACCGCATCTGCCGAGCTGTCTTAACTCCATCATGCCTCTGGTTTACTCCGAAATTATAGTAAAGCAGCTGTGCGCCGCAGAAACGCGGTAACCGGCGATGTTGGCTACCGTCCGTGGTCCGTGACAGCGAAAATGTCGTTCTGTCCAGAAAAGCATCGCCATGATTCTCCCATGAATTCGCGAGAATATGGAGCTTGGAAAGGCGGGGCCGAGGCGACAAGGTAGCCACCAATGTTGCCCATGACGCTGCAGTTCTTGATCGCGATGATCGCCGCCGCGATCAACGATCGGCTGCAACGCAAGCTCGACTATGTCGAAGAAGAGAGGCACATCCTGCAGGAACAGCTCGATGCCCTGACGGGTGGCAAGAAGCTCTCCTTCACCGCCCACCAGCGCCGGCGCGTGGCCATGGCTGGCAAGCAACTCACCCCGGACGAACGGCGCAGGTGCTGCCGGCTCGTCAAGCCAGAGACGATTTTCACCTGGTTCCGCCAGCTGGCCGCGAGAAAGTACGACAGCTCCAAGGCCAGGCGAGGCCGACCAGCCAAAGATGTCCGCAAGCTGGTCATCCAGATCGCGTTGGCCAACCCTTGGTGGCCAGTTGATCGAGGCGCGGGTCGGCTCGACGAGCGACCAAGGGGCTCGCGGCAAGGTCGTCTGTCGGTCTCGGCTGGGTGGGATGTTGAATTTCTACTACCGCGAGGCCGCCTGATTCATGACGATGAATTTTACCGGACACTACGCGATCGAGTTTCGGTACACGACACCGTCGAGAATCGCGCTGTCGGATGCGCGCGCGTCAGCTATGGCCCGGTGAATTGGTACAGTGCTTGAATCTCGCTGGCCGACAAGGCCCGGTTGTACACGCGGAAGTCGTCGATTTGGCCGTCGAAATAGGGATCCGTTGAGAACTGGCACTTCCCGATGAAGGCGTAGTCGATGGTGCCCAGGTCAGCCGGTCGCAGCGCGATTGAGCTAGTCACCGTCGTCGTGCCACCGTCGATGTACATCGTACCCGTACCCGAGCTCAGAACGATTGCCACGTGTTTCCAGACACCGGTCGTAGGCGTGGCAGTGAGAAGCTGCTGCTCCCCAGGATACCCGGCCTTGGTAATGGCGAACACGAGCTTGGAGTTTTCGTCCTGGGGCACGAGATTCATGTAGGTGTTTGTATTTGTGCCCGTCTTCGGGTTCAACGATGTGTTGGCGTTGACGCCGATGTCGAAAATTCGCGGCCAGGTCTGGGCCGTCACGACCTTGATCCAGGTGGCGACGGTTATTGTGGTGAGCCCTCTGAACATCGCTGGAGGCATCGAAACGTAGCCGCTCCCAGACTTTTGCAAGGTCAAGGCGTTGCCCACCTTGCCGGCGCCAAAACTGGTGCCGGTTGCCGAAAGTGTCCCGTTGTTGCCGTTGCCGGACGTGTCCGGGAGCGTGGTTCCGCTCGCACTCTCACAGGGATAGTACGCCAGGAGGCCCGAGCCCAGCGTGCTCGTGTCCGGCGGGGCCGGGGGACGATCCGGCGCAATGTCGGGCGCGGCATCGAGCGAGGTCTTGCCGCCGGTTCCGGTCAC
>PMJO01000137.1 GCA_003158455.1 Myxococcales bacterium
GACAACGAAGGGACGTGGGTCGTGTCCGAAGAAAAAGCGATGGAAGCAGTTCTGGTGTCCGGGGTGACCGCCACCCGGGACGAGACCAAGGTCACCATGGTCGGCATTTCCGATGCCACCGGCATTCATTCCAAGGTGTTCAGACCCCTGGCCAACGCGGGCGTGGGCGTGGACACCATCGTGCAGGCCCTCTCTGCCGAGGGGCGCACTGACCTGACCTTCACCGTAAGCAAGGGCGACAGCAAGCGGACACGCGAACTTCTGGTCAAGTACTGCGCCGATTTTTGTCCGCCTGACCGCATCCGCACCGTCGAGAACCTGTCCAAGGTGTCGATCATTGGCGTAGGCATGCGCTCACATGCGGGCGTGGCGCTGAAGATGTTCGAGGCGTTGGCCAAGGAGAACATCTACATCCACCTGATTTCGACATCGGAGATAAAGATTTCTTGTGTCATCGACGGCAAGTACAGCGAGCTGGCCGTCCGTGCCTTGCATGATGCCTTTGAACTGGGTAACTAGGCGAACTGCGACCAAGGCTCCGAATCCACCTCGACAGCTACCCGCTGCTGAGAACCCAGAGGGGAGAGGCGAGGACACCGAGTGAGCCGACATGGGCTAGGTTGACCCAGTTGCGGTAGTATGGCCCCCCTTGTCGCCTGACGTTCCTGACATCAGCGAGGAGCTTCTGCTTGGACGGACGCTCATCGAGCAGGGTCACCTGAGCACCGCCCAGCGCGTGCTGGTCAAGCTATGTCAGCGGCACCCTGACAACGCGGAGGCTTTTCGTGGACTGGGCGATGTGTTGCATCGCAAGGGAGACGAATCTCGCGCACGGGTGATTGGCGACTACGCTGAGGACCTTGGTGCACCGGACCCCGCGGGCCGCGCGAGGGTTCCGTCGAAGCCGCCGCCTGTGCCCCGGCCAGTCGAGCCTAAGGGTCCCGCGGCACCCGCAACGCAGAAGCCGACGCAGAAACCACCGCCTTTGCCGGTGGGGTCGCGCGCCGAAGCGGTCACCCCGCGAGCCGATCTGGTCACGCCCGTGGTCGAGCCCGTCACGCCGCCAGCCCAGTTCGTCACGCCACAGGTCGTGCCCGTGAGCGCGGCTGCGGGGATGATGACCATGGCGTCCCCTGGCGAGCCGGCTGGGCTTGCCCATGGCACCGTCGTCCAGGCAACGGCCCGGCCGGCCGCGAAGTCCGGGAAGTGGAAGTACCTGGCGGCCGCCGTGGCGCTGTTGGCCGGATTCGGAGTTTTCGGCTATCGGGCCTACCGGCCGTCGCAGCGTCGTGGTTCTTCGCCGCGCGAGGAACTGGAGAGTGCGCTGTCTTCTGGATCATTCGATCGCCTGGTGCGGGTCCGTGATCGGGCGCGCAGGGCTCTTGCTGGCCCGGCGCCCGACGCGGACGCCCTGGTGTGCCTGGCGCTGGCCGATGCCTTGCTGACCGTCGACCATGGGGAGGCCGCCGGGAAAAGCGCGAATGAGGCGCTGCAACGGTTGCCTCCCGACGAGAAGCCGAACCTGCCGCGCTTGGCGCTGGTCGAGGCTGTGCGGGCGTTGCTCGCCCTGGCTGCTGGAGATCGCTACACGGCCAAACAGCACGTGGACGTCGGGCTGGCCTGGGCTGCCGGGAAGCCGCCGCCTGTGCTGCTGCTTGCTTCTGCCCGGGTTCGCGCCTTGGCCGGCGACACCACCGGGGCTGGGAAGGACTTGGACTCGGCTCTGCAAGTGGCCCCCGAATTTGCCCCCGTGGTTGCCGACTGGGCCGCGCAGCGGCTCGACAGCGGAGATGCTGCAGCCGCGCGTCGCGTGACACATGCGTTCCTGGTCAAGAACAAGTCGGCGGCGCGGGTGCACTTGGTGGCCGCCGACGCTGAACGCGCCCTGGGGGAACGCGGCTGGACCAAGCACATCGAGGCGGCTTGCCACGGCGAGGGCCGGGTTTCGCGCGGGGTGCGCGCGCTCTGCTCGCTTGCGGCGGCTTTGGATGCGCGGCTTGACGGCGAACGCTCGGCGGCTACGGCCAAGGCGCGGGCCGCCGGGCAGGCTTCCGAAAATCCGCGCGTGCTGGCCGATTCCGCACTCGTGCTGGCCTCGCTGGGCGAGATTGATGCCGCCGACGAAGTGTTGGCGCGCGCACGCAAGCTGGCCGACGCCACGGCTGTGCCGCTGGTCTGGGCCGATCTGGCAGTCCGTCTCGGGCGCGGCGAGGAGGACGGGACGTCGTCTCCGGCTGGGCAGCCCGCCCTTCCCGAGCGCTACCTGGTAGCCCTGCGGGCTTCATATCTGAAGGGCGGGGGAGTGGCTTTGGCCGCGGCCAGCAAGAGCGTGCCTGCGGTCCTCGGCGAGATCGATCCTGACCTGCGCGCATATATGGAGTTGGGCCGCGAGGGCAGCTTGCCCCGAAGCGATCGGGTCACCCTGGAACGAAGGGCCGAACGGGGCAGTCCGGTGGCGGCTTTTGTCCTCGGGGTCCTGGCGGCGCGCGAGGATGACCACCAACAGGCCGCCAAGCGCCTGGAAAAGGCCCTGACGGGCCACGGCGACGCTTGCCGTGCGGCGCTGCTCTACCTGTCTGCGTTGCAGGCGCAGGACGAGCCTGGCCAGCCCAACCGCGCTGCCCTACGCGCCTTGCACGCCCGCAACGCGCAGTGCCCGATTCCAGAAGTCTGGTATTGACCGGGCACGGCGGCCAAGCTAAATCCGCCAATTCAATGTCCACCTACGACACATCCGACATCCGCAAGGGGCTCAAGGTCATGATGGACGGTGCGCCGTACACCGTGGTTGAGTTTCAGTTCATCAAGCCGGGCAAGGGCGCGGCTTTCACCCGCACCAAGTTCAAGAATCTGCTCTCGGGCGCGGTCATCGAACGCAACATCCGATCCGGTGAGAAGCTAGAATCGGCCAACGTCGAGACCAAGACCATGCAGTATCTGTACAAGGAAGCCGACAGCTTCGTGTTCATGGACACCAGCACCTACGACCAGGTGCAAATCCCGTCCGAGACCATCGGGGAGGACGCCCTGCTCATGCCCGAGCAGATTGTGGTGGAGGTGCTGTTCTTCAACGAGCGCGCGGTGGGCGTGACCTTGCCCAATTTCATCGAACAGAAGATTCTGGCGACCGAGCCCGGATTCCGCGGCGACACTGCCACGGGCGTGACCAAGCCAGCCAAGATTTCTACGGGCGCCACCATCGCGGTGCCGCTTTTCATCAACGAAGGCGACACCATCAAGATCGACACACGCACCGGCGAGTACCTAGAGCGGGTCGGGCGCGCGTAGGGCCGAGGTGAGGTGATTCATCTCGTCAGCCACCCGCAGTCGAGAACACAGAGGGGAGAGGAGAGGCCGCAGAGTCGGACAGGGATCGGCCACGCTCCATCGCCGGGCCCAGGCCTACGTGCCTTGGGTAGAAACTACATTTTGGTGGTGGCGAGGGCCGTATTGTGCGCTTCTGGTACAGCCACCGAAGGGCGCTTTCCCCCTCAGCGTGCTCCCCTCTCCCCTCCGTGTTCTCGACGGCAGGTGGCCATCTAGATGAGCGAGTCTCCCTCGTGTTGAACTTCGATCGTGGAAGAAAGGGAATCGAAGCGCGCGCGGCAATACGACGGGCCGTCCGACTGTGGTTTGAGGGGCAGGGGTTTCTTGAGGTCGAGACGCCGGCGCGGGTTTTTTCGCCCGGCCAAGAGGTTCATCTGGAGGCCATCCCCGCCGACGGGACCCGCTATCTCATCACCTCGCCCGAGTACCACATGAAGCGGCTGGTGGCGGCTGGCCTGCCGCGCATCGTGCAGATCTGTCGCTGCTGGCGTGGTGGTGAACGCGGCAACCACCACGAGCCCGAGTTCACCATGATCGAGTGGTACCGCGCCGGCGCCAGCCTGGACGAGATCGCGCGCGACTGCGAGGCGCTCATCGAGGTGGCGGCGCGTGCGGTGGGCGGTTGGCCGGTGGTGGAGGTGCCGGCCAGCCGGGGGCGCGAAGGTAGACCCGAACACTTGGCTGTGCAGACGCCGTTCGAGCGGGTCACCGTGCGCGAGGCGCTCTTCCGCCTCGTCGGGATCGCCCCGCGCGGTGATGAGAGTGTGGACGAGCTGCGCGTGCTGGCGACGCGCGCGGGGTGTAACCTGGGCACGGCCGCAACCTGGGACGACATCTTCTTCCAGATATTCCTCGATCGGGTCGAGCCGCACTTGGGCCGCGACCGTCCAACCCTGGTTTTCGATTGGCCGCTGCCGCTGGCCGCATTGGCCCGACGCAAGCCAGACGATCCCCTGACCGTGGAGCGCTTCGAACTCTACGCCGGCGGGCTTGAGCTGGCCAACGCATTTGGCGAGCTAGGCGATCCGGTCGAGCAACGGGCGCGTTTCGTCGAGGAGGCCGAACGACGCCGCCAGCAGGGCAGGGCGGTCTATCCCATCGACGAAAAGCTGCTGGCAGCCTTGGCTGAAATGCCGCCCACCTGCGGCGTGGCCATGGGCTTCGACCGCCTGGTCATGCTGGTCACCGGTGCCGACAACATCCGCGACGTCATGGCCTTTGCGGATGACGAAGTGTGACGGTGCACGGTCTGGCAGCCTTCCGATAGCGGCGCCGCCAGGGTTGAAAAAAATCTGGCTTCTGCGTGACCATTACCCAATAGTCGCATCAAACTCGCCTGGAGGTGCTGCATGTTGGACTTGAGAAATCCTGGTTCGTCCCGATTGCGAAAGGCGAATTGCTCGGTCGTGGCCGGCTTGGCGACGTTCGTGTTGACCCTGGCAGGTGGCCGCGCCTTGGCCCAGAACACGGCGGCTGAGCAGCCATCGACGGGACCGGCCGAAGCGTCCGAACCCAAGCCTGCAGCGCCGGCCGAAGCGTCCGCGCCCGAGCCCGCGGCTCCTGCCGAGGCACCCAAGGCAGAGCCAACCCCACCGCCGCCCCCGGCTGCCAAGCCCGACACACCTCCGGCAGCGCCGCCAGCCCCAAAGGTGGAATGGAAGGTGCAGAGCAAGGGCGGCTTCGTTATGACCTCGGGGAACTCGCAGGCCACCAACGTCACTTTTGGGGTGAACGGTTCGCGCAAGGAAGGCAACAACAAGCTCGAGCTGGATGCGGGCGTGGCCTACGGCCGCTCGAAGAACTTCGTCGCCACGACTGACGATACAGGCGTCATCCAGTCGGTTGACCGGCAAGAGGTGACCAGCACCAACAACTGGGCTACCAAAGGCCGCTACGATCGCTTCCTCTCCGAGAACAACGTCGTCTATGCCAGCACCCAGTGGGCCGGCGACAAGATCGCCGGCAAGACGGTATTCGGCGGCGGGCAGGTCGGCTACAGCCGCCAGTTGCGCAAGGACAAGTGGAACCTGGTATTGGCCGAGCTTGGTTACGACTTCTCGTACGAGCGCTATGTGCAACAGACGGGCAAAACCATCGATCCGGTCACCATTCACTCGGCGCGCGTATTGGTGGGCGAAACCCTTTCGCTCACTTCTGCAACCGGCCTGACCGCAAGCGTGGAAGCCCTGTTCAACCTCAACAAGGAGACCAACGCCCTCAACGCCAACACCGACGGCAAGCCTGGCGTTGATCCCTTTCACGACAACCGCATCAATGGCAAGCTGGGAATCAGCACGAATCTCTTCAAGAAGCTGAGCCTCGGTGTAAGTTTCACCATCAAGTACGACCAGAACCCAGCGCCCCGGCCGGTTCCTTCGGTGGTTGTGGTGCCAGCCGGCACGACCCTCCCCCCCGGCACGACCATCTCCTTCCCGACTGACTACCAATCCTGGGAGTTTGCCGACAAGGTCGACACGCTCACCGAGGTCACGCTGCTCTATTCATTCTTCTAAGATGGGAACCCTGGGAGGGTTCCCCAACCCTCCCGCGATGGTGCGCGGCGAGCAAAGCTCGCCGGCTCCCCACGCGGCCAGGCGCCTCGCGCCTTTTTTACCGAGAGGTGGCTTTCATGGGTGAAAAGAACCAAGAACCGCACCGCTGGAAGTTTTTCCGTGCGGGCGACGTAGACCAGGTCGTGCTCGCCCAGGGGGCTGACCTGGAAAACCTGAGCGAGCTCGACCAGAAGTTGTGGATGGCGCTCTCCTGTCCCACGCGGGGCCTGGAGTTCGACAGTCGCACCTTGGAATGCATCGACACGGATCACGACGGGCACGTCCGGCCACCCGAGATCTTGGCCGCGGTGGACTGGGCCAAGCAGGTTTTTCGCAGTCTGGACGACCTCTTTGCCGAGGGCAATTCTGTTCCGCTTGCCTCCATCAAGGAGGAAACCCAGCTCGGCCGCGATCTGCTGGCCGCGTCCCGGCGCCTGCTCGCCAAGCTGGGCCGGGCCGAGAACAGCACGGTCTCGGCCGAGGATGTGGCCGGCGCCGCCGAAATTCTGGCGGCCAGCCGATTCAATGGCGACGGAATCGTACCCGCTGACAGTGCCGATGACGAACCCACTCGCCGGGCCATAGCGGACATCATCACGGCCATGGGCCCCAAGCTTGACCGGAGCGGCAAGCCGGGCGTGGATCAGCCAACGATCGACAAGTTCTTCGAGGAGGCCGACGCCACGGTAGCGTGGCTTGCCCAGGCCGATCGGGACCCTGCCATTCGGCGATTGGGCGGAGCCACGAGCGAGGCTGCCGAGGCCGTGGCCGCAGTTCGAGCCAAACTCGACGACTACTTCGCCCGCTGCCGCCTGGCTGCCTTTGACAGCCGCGCCGTCGTGGCGCTGGCTCCCGGCGAGAGCGACCTGGCCGCGCTGTCGGGCAAGAGCCTGACCAACGAGGCGGCCGAGATTGCGCAGCTACCGCTTGCCGCTATCGGAGCCGAGCGTCCCTTGTCGCTTCAGCAAGGGCTGAATCCGGCCTGGGCGGCAAAGGTGGCGACTCTGGTTTCTGCCGCTATCCGGCCCATGATGGGCGCTGACAAAACCACGCTGACCGAATCGGACTGGACCACCATCAAGCAGAACCTGGCGTCCTTTTTCGCTTGGCAGGCCGCCCGGCCGTCCGCCGCGCTGGCGGCGCTGGGCGACGCCCGCGTGCGCGAGCTGCATACCGGGACCTTCCGGCAGGACCTGAGCGCACTGGTGGTCAAGGACGCGGCCCTAGAGGACCAGAGCAGTCAGATCGACCTGGTGGAGAAGATGATCCTCTTCCGCCGCGACCTGGTTCGCCTGGTGCGCAACTTCGTCAACTTCTCCGAGTTCTACGGCCAGCGCCGCGCCATCTTTCAGGTCGGCACGCTCTACCTGGACGGCCGCAGCTGCAATCTGTGTTTGCCGGTCGAGGATGCCAGTAAGCACGCCGCGGTCGCAGGGCTGGCCCGGGCCTTCCTGGTCTATTGCGACTGCACCCGCAAGGCGGGCGAAAAGCGCAGTATCGTTGCGGTGGTCACGGGCGGAAGCACGGACAATCTGATGGTGGGTCGCAACGGCGTGTTCTACGACCACAAGGGTAGCGATTGGGATGCCACGGTTACGCGCATCATCGAGAATCCCATCAACATCCGGCAGGCCGCCTGGGCGCCGTATAAGCGATTCGTGCGCATGATCGAGGAGCAGGTGGCCAAACGCGCCTCGGCCGCCGATGAGGAAGCGCGGCAGAAGACGCAAGCAGCGGCGTTGCAAACCGCGCACGCCGACAAGACCAAGGCGGGAGAGACGGCCGCAAGAACGCCCGAGCCCAAGAAGATCGACGTGGGCACCGTGGCCGCCATCGGCGTCGCCGTCGCTGGCATGGCAACCTTCCTGTCCAGCATTCTGGCCACATTTCTGGGATTGGGCATGTGGATGCCAGTGGGAGCGCTGGGCCTGCTGTTGGCCATTTCCGGGCCGTCCATGCTCATCGCCTGGCTCAAGCTGCGCCAGCGCAACGTGGGCCCCATCCTGGATGCAAACGGCTGGTCAGTGAACGCCCTGGCCAAGATCAACATTCCCTTTGGCTCGGCCCTGACCAAGGTGGCGGCGCTACCACGGGGAGCGCGGCGCCAGTTGCGCGATCCGTTTGCGCAGAAGCGATCGCCCTGGTGGCTGTACCTGACCCTGCTTGTGCTGGCTGCGCTTGCGCTGCTCTGGTGGTTGGGTCGTCTCGACCGCTATCTGCCTGGCAAGTTCAGGTCCGATGCGGTCTTCGGTCGAGAGGTTCCGGCGGAGACCACCCCGGCGGGCAAGTAGAGTGATTTGCTGCTTGCGGTCGTAGCAGCCTGAGGATTTTTCCTGGCTCGGGGAAGCCCGCCACCGTCACCGCCACCGCCCCAGTCACCCACACCGCACCCCGCTATTCCGAACTGCAGCCTACCGGCTTAGCTTGACCCCGGATCACCCCTCTGCTAAGCGTTTCCTTCCGTGACTCAATACCTCATCTCGTTGGCCCAGGCATCGTCATCAGGCTCGTCGTCTCCGGGCGGTGCGCTTGGCGGCATGCTAATTCCCATGCTGCTGATCTTCGGCGTCATGTATCTTCTGGTCATTCGTCCGCAGTCCAAGAAGGCGAAAGAACACCAGAAAATGCTGTCCGAATTGCAGAAGGGCGATGATGTCGCTACTACCGGTGGACTCATCGGTCGCATCACGGGAATCAAGGACGATGTAGTCACGTTGCAGGTACAGGAGGGCGTCCGTCTCCGCGTCCTGCGCAGTGCAGTCACGGGTCGTCACAAGTTCAGCGAAACTCCCAAATCGGACGACAAGGCCTCCTAGCGCAGCAAGGATCATTTCATGGAACGATCGTGGTGGTGGAAGGCCGTCCTTTACGGATGTGCCGTCATTCTCGCCTGTCTCTACTTGGTGCCCACGGTGGTGCCCGAGGAGAAGCGTCCGGCTTTCTTCAAGGACCACTTCACCAAGCGCATCCAACTTGGCCTGGACTTGCAGGGTGGCCTGCACTTGGTCTACGAGGTGAATATCGACAAGGCGGTGTCGAGCAAGGTGGATCGTCTATCGAACGACATCGAGGACACCATCAAGAAGAAGACCGCGGATGTCACCGTGGCGCGGGAAGGGCGCGACGACATGGTGGTTTCTTTCAAGAATCCAGCCGGCCTGGCCAACGTGGATGCGGATCTGCTCAAGCCCTACCGCCACGATCTCGACGAGGTCAGTCGTGATGCCGCGGCGGGCACGGTTCGGCTCCGCTACGACCCTGACCGAGTGGCTGAGGTGGAGGAGTTGGCGTTGCGCCAGGCCATCGAGACCATCCGCGGCCGGGTGGACAAGTTCGGTGTGGCCGAGCCCACCATCATCAAGAAGGGCACTGACATCGTGGTCGAGCTGCCTGGCCTCAAACAGTCCGATTTCGAGCGCATCAAGAGCATCATCGGCCGCACCGCCCAGCTTGAGTTCAAGATCGTCGACGACGGCACGGAGTACATGAAGAAGCTGGCTGCCAGTCTGCCCAAGGAAGGCCCCATCAAGGCTGAGCCCGAAACCTGGACCGAGAAGCACTCGGGCGCGCAGCACGAAGACGTGTTTCTGCGCAGCAAGGACCGTCAGGGGCTGGAGAAGTTTGTCGCCGGCCTGGCGGGCGAGTTGGCGGTGCCCCCGGATCGTGAGCTGGCGCTTGAGGAGATCAGTCCGCGCGAGAGTGGCGAAGCCGCGCCGGACAAGTTCTACCGCACCTACCTGCTCAAGAAGCGCGCCGGGGTAACCGGCGAGTATTTGGCCATGGCCGACGCGACCTGGGACGAGATGGGCCGGCCCGAGGTTTCGTTCACCATGAACCGGCAGGGCTCCGACATGATGGAGAAGCTGACCGGCGAGAACGTGGGCCGCAAGATGGCCATCGTGCTCGATGACAAGATCACCAGTGCGCCGGTCATCGAGTCCAAGATCGGTGAGCGTGGCCGCATCACCATGGGCGGATACGGTGATCCCTTCAAGTTGCAGCAAGAGGTGAAGGATCTGGTGGCGGTGCTGCGCTCGGGCGCTCTGCCCGCGCCGCTCAAGAAGTCATTTGAAACCCAGGTGGGCGCCACCATGGGGCAGGACTCCATCGACAAGGCCAAGTTCTCGATGCTCATCGGGGCGGTGGCGGTCGTGCTGTTCATGCTCATCTACTACCGGATGGCCGGGTTCATCGCGAACCTGGCCATGGTGCTCAACATGCTGTTCATGGTGGCTATTTTGGCCGCCTTCGAGGCCTCGCTGACCCTGCCCGGCATCGCGGGCTTGGTGCTCACCATCGGTATGGCGGTGGACTCCAACATCATCATCTACGAGCGCATACGCGAGGAGTTACGCCAAGGAAAGTCGCCGCGCACGGCGGTCGATGCGGGCTTCCAGCGTGCGTTCTGGACCGTGTTCGATGCGCACGTGACCAACTTCGTGGCCGGCATCGTTCTATACTCGTACGGCTCCGGCCCGATCCGCGGCTTTGCCGTCACCCTGCTAGTGGGCATCGTTTCCAACCTGCTCACCTCGGTGTGGATCTCGCGTTGGATGTTCGATCTCATCGTGGGTCGCCGCGGGTCGGTTCCCGTGACCCTTTCCATTTAGCAGGCAGGAGAACTACCGATGGCGGCGAATCAGAAATTCTTCGAGGTCATCAAGCCCGGCATCGATCTCGATTTCATCGGCACGCAGAAATACTGGATTGGGACGTCCATAACTCTGCTGCTGGTCACCTTCCTCATGCTCCCCATCAACGCCTACGTCATCAAGAGTCGTGGGCACGCGCTGAACTGGGGTGTCGACTTCCGCGGCGGCACCGAGATAGTGGTCGATTTCTCCAAGCCCGTCGACGCGGGCGCGATACGCGCGGCGCTGGAGGCCAAGGGGTTCGAGAACCCTGACGTGGTCAAGTACGGCAGCGCGATGGAGCGCGGATCGAGCAACGCATTCATGATCCGTTTGGGTGCGGTGTCGGTCATGTCGCCCGAGCAGGCAAAGAAGGTAGAGGTGGCGCTGGCACGTGTGGGCGACGCAATTCTAAAGAAGTTCGAGTTCTCCGAGGGCGGCGACAAGGTCTACATTCGCTTCGACAAGGCGGTGGATCCGACGGCGCTCGCCGCTGCGCTCAGGGTGGCTGGCACCAACACCACCGACAAGGGCGTGCAGCAGTTCGGCCCGCCGCAGGACCACACCTACGAGGCCACTCTGGTCGGCATGGAATCCGAGGTACGCGCCGCGCTGGACGCCAAGTTGGGCGCGGGCACGGTGACCAGCATCCCGCAGGTTTCTTCGGTGGGCGCCAAGGCCGGCAAGGAGCTTCAGCTTGACGGAATCCGGGCGCTGCTCGGGGCCATCCTACTCATCGTCGTCTACATCGCCTTCCGCTTCGACTTCCGCTACGGCCCCGGCACCATCGTTGCCCTTCTGCACGACGCCCTCCTCACGGTGGGTGCCTTCGCGATCACCTACAAGGAGTTCTCGCTCACCACCCTGGCAGCGATCTTGACCATCATCGGCTATTCGATGAGCGACACCATCGTGGTGTTTGACCGCATTCGCGAGAACGCCAGCCGCTATCGCGATCGCGCTTTTGATCGCGTGGTCAACCACGCCATCAACGAAACCTTGTCGCGCACCATCTTGACCAGCGCCACCGTTTTCTTCGTGACCCTGGCCATGAACATCTTTGGCTCCGGCGTGATCCGCGACTTCGCCTTCGCCATGAACGTAGGCGTCATTGTGGGCACGTATTCGTCGATCTTCATCGCCAGCCCCATCCTCATCTGGTTGAATGAGAAGTATGTGGCGGCGCAGAAGCGACAGGCGGCTCGGCCGGCGCGCCGGCCGGTTCGGCGCGAAGAAGAAGAGCCGGTCGAGACTTGATGGGACCGGGGTTATGCCCGCCGGCTGGACGCAGTTTTGACCCTCACCTGGCGCGTCCATCCGAGCGATGACGCCACCGTAGCGCGCCTACGCAATGAATTGCACCTGCGTCGCCTGACCGCCACGGTGCTGGCGGCACGTGGCCTGTGCGAGCCGGATGCGGCGATTCGCTTCCTCACGCCCAAACTGGCAGATCTGCGGCCGCCTGAGGGCATAGCGGATCTGGATCGCGCTCTCGACCGGCTGGTGCCCGCGGTGACCGCGGGCGAACGCATTGGCGTTTTCGGAGACTACGACGTGGACGGGGTGACCACCGCGGCCGTGCTCACCAGCATGCTGCGCGCCTTCGGGGCGCAGGTGGTGGCGCGGGTGGCGCACCGTTCGTCGGGCTACGGCCTGTCGCCGGCCGATGCCACGCGTTTCCTCGACGAGGGTTGCACCCTGGTGGTGACCGGCGACTGTGGCACGACCGACGCGGAGGCGGTCGCGATCTGTCGCGCCCGCAGCGTGGATGTCATCGTCATCGATCACCACCACGTCCCCTCGGGACCGTCAGCCGCCTACGCGCTGCTAAACTCCCATCGCAGCGACGACAAGTTCGCCTTCAAGGGACTCGCCTCGTGCGGGGTGGCATTCTATTTGGCGGCAGCCTTGCGCACACGTCTGCGCGGGCAGGGGCACCCGGCGGCCGAGGCCTATGATCCACGCGAAGTCTTGGACTTGGTGGCGCTGGGCACGGTCGCGGACATGGTCCCCTTGCGCGACGAGAATCGCATCTTGGCGTCAATCGGCCTGCGTGACTTGGCGGAATTCCGACGTCCCGGGCTGCGCGCCCTATCCGAGATTGCGGGTGTCGAGCGCGGCTCGGTGCTCACGTCCGATGTGAGCTACCGCTTGGCTCCGCGCCTGAATGCGGCCGGGCGGCTAGGCGACGCGCAGGTAGCTCTGGACCTGTTGCTGGCCTCCGACGCGGCCGAGGCTGTGCGGCTGGCGGGCGAACTCGACGACATGAATCGCCACCGGCAGAGAATCCAGGA
Organism: Myxococcales bacterium; assembly: GCA_003158455.1. GTDB lineage: Bacteria > Myxococcota_A > Polyangia > Fen-1088 > Fen-1088 > Fen-1137. The sequence continues at coordinate 12,805 of PMJO01000137.1, forward strand.
CCAGATGTGGGGCGAGGCGTTGCGCGCGGCGGAGGAGTTCCCCAACGACGCGGCCCTGGTGCTGGGCGCCGAGGGTTGGCATCAGGGCGTGGTTGGCATTGTGGCGGCCAAGTTGGTCGACAGGTTCCACAAGCCGGTGGTGGTCGTCGGTTTCAAGGAGGGCAGCGGCCGGGGATCCGCGCGTACCGTGGGAGGGCTCGATTTGTACGAATCGCTGGCGGCATGCCAGCAACATCTGACGGTGTTTGGGGGCCATGCGGCGGCGGCAGGCTTGGGATTGTCGGCCGCGCAGCTGGAGGCATTTCGGGCCTCCTTTGTCGCCCAGGCTCAGCGCCATTTCGACGGCCGGCCAGAAGATTCTGCTCTGGAGGTGGACGCAGCGGCTGATCTGGCTGAGCTGGACCTCGCCCAGGCTGAAGAACTGGAGCGGCTGGCGCCGTTCGGCGCGGGCAACAGCGAGCCGCTGTTTGTCTTGCCCGGCGTGGTGGCACTCTCGACCCGTGTGGTGGGCACGTCGCACCTGCAGATCACGTTGGCTTGCGGTGCGGCCATCAGCCATGCGATAGCTTTTGGCATGGCGGATCGCGATCCAGGCCAAGGCGCCCAGCTTGATATCATCGGCACGGCCGAGGTGGACAGCTTCAGGGGTAGCCGGCGGCCGCGCGTGCGGGTCAAGCATATCCTGCGGAGGACGCCGTGAGCGAGCAGCGCGATGGCGACGAGGAACTGCGCCGGGGCTTCTTTGCCACCATGCCGCGCGGGACCGTCACGCGTGTATTCGTCCTGTTGGCTCTTCTTGCCGGGGTGGTTCTGCTTCAGCGCAAGGCCGGCGCCATAGGGGGTTGCATGAATCAGACCTTCATGCTGCCCCAGCCGCACGGCGTGGGTGCGGCGGCAGGCGACGCATCGGCGCGCGGTCCCATCCATGTGCGCGTGCAGGTGCCGGAAGCAACCACACGATGACTACGGCTGGCACGCCGTTGGTTTGGGGCCTGTTCGCCGCAGTGGTGGCCATCGCCCTGGCCATTGATTTGGGCGTGTTTCACCGCGGGGCACGCCCCATGCGCATGCGCGACGCCGCCGTCTGGGTCGCGGTTTGGTGTTCCCTGGGCCTGGCCTTCAACCTTTTTGTCCTGCAACGGTTTGGCGTGCACAAGGGTCTGGAGTTTCTGCAGGGCTGGTTGCTTGAGCTGGCGTTGTCCGCTGACAACGTGTTCGTGTNNGCACAAGGTGCTGTTCTGGGGCATTCTGGGCGCCGTCATTTCCCGCGGGTCCTTCATCATCGCGGGGGCGGTGACCATTCACGCGTTCCATTGGGTGCTGTATCTGCTCGGCGCCTTTCTGGTTTTTACCTCGGTCAAGATCCTGGCCCAGGAAGACA
>PMJO01000201.1 GCA_003158455.1 Myxococcales bacterium
CCGGGCAAGAACGAAGACATCACGCTCGTGATGGGCGTGAATAACGAGAAGTATGACCCGGCCAAGCACCACGTGATCTCCAACGCAAGCTGCACCACCAACTGCCTGGCCCCGGTTGTCTACGTCGTGCTCAAGGAAGGATTCGGCCTGACCGAGGGCCTGATGACGACCATCCACTCTTACACCGCCACCCAGAAGACGGTCGACGGTCCGTCGAAGAAGGATTGGAAGGGCGGCCGCTCTGCTGCCATCAACCTGATCCCGTCCACCACCGGCGCCGCCAGGGCGGTTGGCCTGGTGCTGCCCGAGGTGAAGGGCAAGCTGACTGGCATGTCGATCCGGGTGCCCACGCCGACGGTGTCGGTGGTCGACCTGACCTTCAAGACCGCCAAGGCGACCAGCATCAAGGAAATCAACGCGGCCATGAAGAAGGCCAGCGAGACTTATCTAAAGAATATTCTCGGCTACACCGAGGACGAGGTGGTTTCGACCGACTTCATCCACGACGCGCGCTCCAGCATCTACGATGCGGGCAGCTCCATGGAGCTGAATCCGAACTTCTTCAAGCTGGTGAGCNNACGAGTGGGGCTATAGCTGCCGCACCGTCGAGCTTCTGTCGTACGTCGTGAAGAAGGGCCTGTAGCCTCAACAGCCGCAGGAGGTCCTGGCCGTAGACGTGGCCGTGGCCGTGGCCGGAGTAATCGCCGGCGGCCACGGCCATTTCTTGTTGGTACTCAGCTCCCACCCTGCCGAACTTCGGGGTGGGGACGGAGACGGCGATCCCGCCCCGTAGGGAATGCGTTGCGGTGCGCACCGCACCCTCAGCCAAGATGTAGTAGGTCTTGGCCCGGATGGCCGGTCGCCGACGGCCCTACTTCTTCTTGACCTCGTCCAGCTTCACCGTGATGCGATCGATATCCGACTTGGCAACCAGGAGAACCTGGGGCTGGTTGTTCGCGATGACGTAGTAGCTGCCCTTGTCTGCGGCCTCGCCCCCGACCTTCAGACTGCAGATGTGGCCCTTGACGTTCGATTTCGCGTTAATGACGGCGGTGGGCTTAGCCGGACCGGCCGTCTTGGGCAAGTTGTCTTCGGCGTACTTCTGCGCCCTCCACTCGTGGAAGAAGCCTGCGAGCGCATTGGCCTTCGAGATATCTGCGCGCGCTGCTGGCTTGGTCAGCTTCCAGGCGTCGTCTCCTGACTTGCCTGGGTTCTTGGACAGCACAAAGGGGTCCTTGTCGCGCGCCACCGAGATTTCGGTGATTTCGTCCGAGGCTAGGTTGCAGATGGTCCTGTCGCGAAAGTCGACGGGACGTTTGTTGATCTGTTCGGCCTGGTACTTCCCGATCAGGAACACCTGAGGCTTGTCGGCCGTCTTAACATAGGTGTTGTTGTCGTCTTTCTTCTTGCCAAACAGGATCCGGTACTGCTTGCCGTTGCGGAGCGAGACGGTGACGGTGTTCTCGGGTGCGTCCAGGCCGGTCTCCTCCAGCTTAGCGTTATCGGCGAATTCGTTCGCCGATAACGCGGACAGGGTCGTGGCCACGTCGGTGGCCGCCCTCTTGTCAAAGGGTTCAACATTCATGCTGGACTCGACCACGGACCATTCAGGGGCCGGACCCGCATCGGTGGGCGCGGGCCTGGATATCACGATGCGGCCGCGTGTCTTGTGGCTGATTTCGATCTTGTCGGCGTCCTTCTCCTCGAATTTTGCGATGTGCTTGTCGCGCCAAGCGAGGGTGTCCTTCTCCAACTGGTACCGGTAGAATCCAGTGGTGGCCCATACCTCGTCCTTGCCCTCAAGCCGCACCATGGTCGCGTCGTTCGCGGTCTTGCCCACATGGAGGTCGGCCAGGAGCTTGTCACCTTTCTTCACCACCACGCGCAGGCCACCCTCGTCCACCTCGAACTCCTTCTGCCGGCTCTTCTCCGCCGACAGAACGTCGCCGAACACAAATTTCTCGATGGCCTCGAAGCCTGTCTTGGCGCTGTCCTTGTCAGCGGGGTAGTCGATCGGTTTCAGGATCTGGTAGTCGTCACCTTTCTTCTTGATCACGGTGGTGACGCCACCCTTGGTCACTTCCAGGGTGTCGAAGTCGTCCGCCTTGAGCTTGGGAATGGGACGCGGGCGCTCCCCGGAAGGCCGGGTGCCCTTTTCGGGCGAGCGCAGAAGTCCGATGGTGACGAGAACAAGGCCGGCGAAGATGGCACCGGCGAACAGAGTCTTCCGATTCATGGGCTACCTCGACTGGCTAGATGGTCTGGGAACTGCGGGCCATGCGGCGTAGGCGCCAGCGGACCACCCCGTAGGCGCAGAACAGCATCGGCAGGCCCAGGACGTTGACCCACTTGAGTGTGCTGGCTGTGGCTTCGGAAACCGTGCCCAGGGGGCGGCTGCCTGCGGACTTGGAGCGGAGCGGAATGAGAGCCTCATCCTCCACGGTCCAGCCGATGGCGTTGTGGAGCAAGAACGCGCCCGCTTCGTAGAAGGGGAAGGCGCGCGCGAGTTGGACGTAGTCGTCGTTGGCAAAATCCGAGTCGCCGATTACCACCAGGCGCACGGGCTTCTGCGATTCCGAAAGGGGCTGCTTCTCGGCCAGAGACACCCCGGCCTCGGGCCCCTTCACAAAGGCGCTCTTGAGCGGTCCCTGATAGGCGTAGCCAAAAGCAAATGGGCCATGGTCTTTGGTCTCCTCGATCTTGGTGGCTTGGTTGATAATGAAGAAACCGTCTTGCTTCCAACTGCTCGGGCTGGAAGAAGCCAGCTTCCACAGTTTGCCCCCGGCGGGCACCTTGCCGTCAGCCAGCGGACCCACCAGATCGACCGTGCTGGCCAACGGGAAGACCAGACCCCGTATGCCATCGAGGATGGAGATATTCTGGTTCTTCGGGATCTGCACCCCCACCCAGATCGGCAGTTGGGTCAGGCCGCGGCGTCCGCCACCCATTTCGATCAGGCCGGGCATGGCCGCCTCATTATCCGCAATCACGTTCAGACCAATCTTGAAGCCATAGGCCTCGAGAATCTTGTCGAGGCCGCTGTGGTTGGTCTGCACCATCTTGATCTGGCCCATCCCCTGGCCAAACTGCTGGTTGGGCGAGCTGACCGTCATGCCGTCGTCGAGAATCACCGCACCCCGGCCGGTCATCAGGAAGCGGTCAATTTCGCGCAGGCCCTTGTCGTCAATGGCCTGCTTGGGGCCGCCGATGACCAGAGCATCCACGTCAGCGGCGATCTCGGCGGACGATGGATTCACCGTGGTCAGGTCGTACTCTTGTTCCAGGACCTGCTTCAGGGCTCGGAAACCCTGGCTGGTTTCGGACTCACCGTGGCCCGTGGCGAAGGCGATCTTCTTCTTCTTCACCGTCATCTTCTTGAGAAGCGACGACATCTCGAACTCAAGACCCTCGGCTCGGCTGATCTGCGGAATGGACTCCATCTTGTCGCCGTAAAGCAGGCACAGGCCCAGGTAGTAGGAGCCCATCTCGAACTTGGTGCCGCGCAAGACCTGGATTTGTATCTTTTCGACCTTGCACCGACTGGCCTCCTGCTCGAGGTTCTTGTCCGCACTCGGGTCAAATGCCTCCCAGCGGAACTTGCCGTTGGAGCTGGTGCGGTACTCATCCACCATGTCGCGCACATAGCGCGACAGGGTCTTGATCTCGGGAGGCAAGTCCGACGAGATGAATGCCTTGACCGTGAGGAAGTCCGGCAGTTTCTTCACCAGATCCCGTGACGCCTGCGACAAGGTGTAGACCTTGCTCTCGGTCAAGTCGATGCGGCCGAAAAACCGCGTCCCGATCAGGTTGACCAGGACGACCACACCGACGACAAAGAGGGCGTAGAGGATGGCGTTGGAGGCGTGGGCGCGCTTTCTGCTGCTGTTAGATGAAGTCGACATGGTTCACTTCCACTTTCGAGACTCGAGGGAAAGCGTGGCGATGACCAAAGAGACCGTCATCACCGACAGGTAGTAGACAATGTCGCGGGAGTCGATGACGCCCTTGCTGATGGCGTCGAAATGGGACTCGACGCTCAAGTAGGAGAGCACCGGCCGCAAGGACTCAGGCGCAAATGGCAACAGGCGATAGAACAGGTAGAGCGCGAAGGAAATGGCAAAGGCGATGATGAACGCGACGATCTGATTCCGCGTGAATGCCGAAGCCATGACGCCAATAGCCATATAGGCTCCACCCATTAGGAGAACGCCCAGGTACCCACCGATGGCCGGCCCCTTGTCCAGCGGCCCCACCGCCATCACGGTGACCCCGTAGAACAAGGTCAGGCCCACCAGGACCGCCAGCAGCGCCATGCCCGCCAGGAATTTTCCGACAATGACCTGCCAGTCGGGCACTGGCATTGTGATCAGCATCTCCAGCGAGCCACTGCCTTTTTCCTCAGCAATGAGTCGCATCGCGATAGCCGGCACGATGAAGGCGAGCAGGAGCGGCATGAGGTTGAAGTAGGAGCGCAGCTCGGCCTGCCGCTCGATGAAGAGCGAGCCGAAGAAAAGGTAGCCCGCCAGTAGCAAGAACACCGTCAGGACGATGTACGCGATGGGCGAGTTGAAATAGGTGCGAATTTCGCGCTTGGCGATGGTGAGGGCGGCGTTCATGACTTGCTCTCCTCCCCGGTGGTCAGGTTGCGGAACACGGTTTCCAAGCTAGCGGCCTCACGCTGCAGCTCCAGCAGGGTCCATTTGTTGTCGACAGCGGCGCGGAACAGGATCTTGCGCAGATCCTCATCCCCAGCCGCGTCCAGGCTGAAGGCGTGGGCCCTCTCTTCGCCCAGCACGGTGTCGCAGCGGGAGACGCCCTTGATGCTCGCCAAACGCGCCTTGACCGCCTCCGCGGTGGTCCCGTTGGCCTCGACCACCAGGCGGTAGCGGCTGGCCTTTTCGCGCGCACGCAGCTCATCGGGCGTGCCATCCGCTACCAGCTTGCCACTGCTGATGATGAGGATGCGGCTGCAGGTGGCTTGGACTTCGGGCAGGATGTGGGTCGACAAGATGACCGTCTTTTCCTTGCCCACTTCTTTGATGAGCTGACGAATCTCGACAATCTGGTTGGGGTCGAGTCCGCTGGTGGGCTCATCGAGGATGAGGATGTCCGGGTCGTCAAGCATGGCCTGCGCTAGTCCCACGCGCTGCCGATAGCCGCGCGACAGTTCGCCGACCAGCTTGCCTGCCACCTCGTGCAGGCCGCAGCGGCCCCCGATTTCCTTGATGCGCTTTTCGCTCCGGTCGGAAGCCATGCCCCGCATGGCCGCGGCGAACTGCAGATACTCGAGCACGGTCATGTCCTTGTAGAGTGGGGTGTCTTCAGGCAGATAGCCGAGGTGCTTGCGCACCTCCAACGAGTTGTCGAAGACGTCGAAGCCCGCTACTTGCGCGCGGCCGCCGGTCGGCGCCAAATAGCAGGTCAACACCTTCATCGTGGTCGACTTGCCCGCTCCGTTGGGGCCAAGGAACCCGAGCACCTCGCCCTTGCGCACGTTGAACGTGACGTCGTCCACCGCCCGCGTGGAGCCGTAGACTTTGGTGAGGTTCTCAACCTGAATCATCAGCTCTGGCATTTGATCCTCATTGAATTGTTCAGTCGGAGCCGCATGCGACCCCGCCGCCAAAACCGCACAAGCCGGGACTTTATTCCCGACTCGCCGGCCCCAGGCGATTTGGTAGCGCTTCCACGTACTGCGGGCCGGCTGTCGGTGTCAAGGGAAGAGGCAGGGGTTGCTATCTCGGTTCGCGGTCTGACCTGTCGGAAATCAGGACTGGTCCGAGCGGCGCGAGGCCGTGCAGCCAGCGGGTGGCGACAGCCTCAGTGGCGGTCGTGAACGAGCCTCCCGGGGATACGGATCGCAGAATAGCAGCCGCAGATTTGGCCATTATTTCAACGCGTTGTGGACTGCTGTTAAACTGTTCCTTGAATGATGCAATGGCCGCGGTAGGCAAGGGCTCGATGAAACCGGGGGCTCGTCCCAGCAGGCGTTGGACCAATAGAGTTCGCGCTAGCAAGCCGGTGTCGAGAACGGCGGGATCGGCGACACCCATGACGCCTAGTCGCTCGGGCGAAATATCTTCGGGCCGCACGCCCAGGCCAACCACTAGGGCAAGGGCCGCTGCGGCTCGCTCCACCGCGGCCGTGGTCGTGGCCAGGTCACGCAGGCTCCCAAAAGGACGCTCTCCGGCGGTCGGCGGATTGTCGAGCAAGCGGGGAAACAAAGGACGCAACCTGCTCAGCGCCGCTATGACCTCGGCATCCTCGGGTTCCCACAGCTCGACCGCAGGCCGAAGGGAGGCAAAGGGGCTTTGTCGCACCAGCGACCGCGCGAGTCTATGCAGCTTGCCAACCAGGCTTACGCCCAGGCGGAAGAGGTTGGTTAAGGGCACTCGTCGCACTGCGGTCACGCCAGCGGCATCGTCCCCGCGGCTGAGGAACTCCACCGCCAGGTCGAGGGTGGCCGCCACGCGCCCAACCACGCCGGCAACGGCTGGGTCGTCTCCGGGCGAGACCCGGTCTGCGGACAAAACCCGGTTGCATAGCGCCACCAGGGCGGAGTGCAGGTCGGCCACCTCGGCGGCTGACGTCAGAGCCGCCACAGCGCGGGCGAACGGCGTCGTGCTCGCGAGGCGATCGACCATCACCATCGGCAGGCGCAGATGGCTGTCGGCGGCCGATTCCTCGGGCAGCCGGGTTGAAGGGCTTGGCTCCAGGTGCACGCTCGCCGGGTCCAGTTCGCGATACACGTCGAGCGCTCGGTAGAAATCCACGAAACCCAAATCGGCCATGCGTCCGGATCGCCAGCGCAGGGCGGTTTCCTCCAAATCCGCGTCGAGTTCCGAGCGCATCCCGATCAAAAACCGCCGCATCATGGACTGGTCCGCACGATACAGGTCCTCCACCAAATGTTGCGTCGTGCGCTGGGCCTGCTCGTCGCCGAGCAATTCCAGGGTGAAAAGGCGATCCGGCGTGTCAAAGAGAATGCCCTCGGGTTCGTCAGGCGGTTCCTCCAGCGACAAGTCGTAGATGCGAGCCCGCTGACGAAGCAGCAGGGCGACCAGCTCGATGTCGAGGCCCCGCACCCAGGCGGCCACGGTTTCGTAGGGTGCCTGCGCGATGGCGGTCAGCCACTCGTCGGCGCGTTCGGTTGAAATCTGGTCGCGGTCCCAGATGGCGAGGTCAAGCGCACCTTGCACCTGCTCGGCGGTGCCGTGAACCATGATCTCAAGGGCTTCCGGAAAGCCTAACTCGTGCAGGACGTAGAAGAACTCGTCGGGCGGCAGGGCGGAAATGGCGCTGGCTGGATCGGCCGCGTCGAAAAGTGCATCCGCGCGCCGGCTGCGCCGGCCGCGGTCGAGTTGGGCGCGGTAGCGGGACAGGGCCACGACACGGCCCTCGGGATTGGCGGCTGGTTTGCGCGTCTCGCTCACCAGAGGACTATGACATGGGAGTCAAGACGGCCAAGACCCGTTTGCTGCTTATGCGCCTGGCCTCGGGTGTGGTGACCACCATCGTGGGTAGTGCGGCGCCGACGAGCGTGGGCAACTTCCCAGGCCATCTTCCCGCCTCTATGCTTTCTCCGGACGGCGTGGCGATCGATTCATCGACCGGCAACCTCTACATTACCCTCCCAGATGCGGTCATGGTTGCGGTTCCTCCCAAGTTGCTTGCGAGCATAACCTGCTGCCACATCATCGGCGTGGCTGCGAAGAACCTCGGCCAGCAGGTGGCTGCGCGGCTCGGTTTGGCCATCGGGCAGGCGCATCAGGCCCGCACGATTCATGAGGTTGACAGCGGAGCCCAGTTCAGCGATACACGCCAGACATGCGCCTGTTGCCACGAGAAGAGTCCTTTTTCGATGACTTCGAGAAGCATGCTGCAAAGACGGTGGAGGGCTGCCGCGCCTTCCTTGACATGGCGGTGAGTGGCAAAGACTGCGCAGCGGTCAGTCCGCGAATGAAGGTCATCGAGAGCGAGTGCGACCATATCACCCATGGGGTTGTCGCGCGCCTGCACAAGACCTTCATCACACCCATCGATCGCAACGATATCTTCCGCCTCATCTCGAAAATGGACGATGTGATGGACTTCGTAGAGGCGGCGGCGCAGCGCTTGGTGGTGTACGATATCCACGAGCCCACCCCGGAACTGGCGGACTTGGCGCGCACCTTGCTGCACGGGGCGGAACGTGTGCTGGAGGCGCTGCAGGGGTTGCGCAATCTGAAAAATCCGGACCTGATTCTGGAAAAATGCGTCGAGATCAACCGGCTAGAAAACGAGGCGGACGTGCAGTTGCGTGCGGCTATCGCCAGGCTGTTCAAAGAGGCGAAGGACCCCATCTTCGTCATCAAGTGGAAGGAGATCTACGAGCTGCTGGAAACCGCGACCGACCGGTGCGAGGACGTGGCCAACATCATCGAGGGCGTGGTTCTGGAGAATTCGTAGCCAGGCACTCGGGCGCGCAAGTCTGACCGTCGTGCAGGGTTTCTGGTCGTCGTTGGGCCTGAACGTCCGTCTTCATGTCGGGGGCTCTTCTGCGAGCGGCGAGATCTAGCGAAAGAAGGCGTGGAGTTCGGCCAGCGCGGTCTTGAAGTTCGGGCTTGGCGGGGCGGCAGTGGGCCGATCTTGCGCATCAAAAACCCGGAACCTAACCTCAGATTCGTCGGATATTCCGAACACGGTCGTGAATCCGTTGTCGTCTCGAACGCCGCACTCGTCCCACCCACATGCGACGGCGAAGCGTGCCGGCGGTCCGTGGAGCAGCGAGCGCCCGCTACTGTAGAGGGAGGGCTCACTCTTCGTTCCCAGCAGTTCCATGAGCGTCGGCACGACGTCAACACCTCGCGACAGATCGCGCCGGACCATGGGAACCACGCCAGGAACGTGCAAGACAAGTGGAACATCCACCTGTTCACGAAAGAATGCCGTGTTGTGCCCCCACACGCCGTGCTCGAAGAACGCTTCACCGTGGTCGCCGGTCACCAAGACAACCGAACTATCGAACAAATCCAGCCTCCGCAGCTCCCCGATGAGCTCCCCGATCAGTGCGTCCACATGGTGAAGGGCGTTGCGATAGCGATTCAGCAGGCCAGGGGCTAGTGCCGGGTCACCAAGCATATGGTACTCGACCTCCTCTGGAAAAGGCGCGAACGGCGTTTCCCCCGGAAACATATAGTAGGGAGGGTGGGTGGCATCGAGCATAATGACTAGGGCGAAGGGGCTTCCCTGGCTCTGCTCCATCACGAACTGTCGCGCAACATCTATGGTTGCCTGATCCTTCTCCAATGTTGTACCGCGCGGTGTGGGCACGATGGCCTCGCGAACGCCGGCCAAGGCGGTTGCGTGAAGTGGTGGTGCGGTGAATCCGGCCGACGACATTAGCCGAAGGCGATACCCAAGCTGCTTGAGGCGGTCGAACAGCAAGGAGCCGCTCTGTTCCGCGAAGGACGCATGCCAATACGGACCGTGCAGGCCAGAGAAGAGAGAGAACAGGCCGAAACGGGTGTGATTGCCGCCACTCACGTGTCGCGTGAAAACAAGCGATTCCCGTCCCAAACGCACAATCTCCGGTGTCACGTTCGGGTCGAACATATCACCGCGCCAGCTCTCGATCACAATCCAAACGATGTCTGGGAGGCTCGACGGCGGTTCAAATACGAGTGGAGCCCGCGGATAGAGGAGGTACCTGCCCATCTTCTGTCCCGCGGCCAGCAAAACTCGGTCGGATGACTGAGGCCACCCCATCACGGTGGCGAGAATCTGTTTAACGGCGAAGGGCCGATAGAATGGGACTACCGCCGAGGCTCGGGCGGCATCGGTGATGTCGGCGAGATCCGCCGTCGCACCCAGGGCGCGGTCGGCAGCCAGCAGGACGATCCAGGCCACCAGCCAACGCTTCCACCTGCCCGGAACAACGGCCGCCGGATGCTTGCGCAGCCAATAGCGAGCCAGAAGTTGCAAGAGCAGAGCCTCGGCGGCAATCAGCAGGGCAAAGGCAACTGTGAATCGCATGAGTTCGCGCGACGGGATCTCCATCGTCTGGAAACCTCCTGGCGTGAACAATACTTCCAATGCAAGACCATTGAAGTGGAAGCGAAAGAGGCTGTAAAGCGTCGCATCGACGAAGAGGAATGCGTGGGCAATCGCAAAAAGCAAGGGTGCCGCCAGCGGCAACATCCGCAATCCGAGGTTGGTACCTCCTAGGGCATAGAGAGCCAAGCCGATTGCGGCGGCCAGAGTGGCAAACTCCGCCAGAATGGCCAACCAAACGAGAACGTGGGGTATGACCCCAACCTCGGGGACGAGCATGGCAAAGCGGTGGCCTTGCAACAAGAATCCGAAGAGGTTGACGACGGCAAACAACCGCAGCACGGTCCGGCATGCGGATCGGAGAGGGGGAGTCATTCACCGTAGCCTAGGGATGGGATGTCTTGCCCGAGGAGAGTGGCGCTCCACTGCAACATAGCTAGCTGGCGGTTCAGCGAGTCCATACCGGTCCTCTATTGTCGCTCGTATTCCTTGCCGAATACTCTGAGAAATGAGAGCGCGATGCGGCAGAAGGAAGGTCGGGCTTGTTCTTCCCACCGCCCCTACCGCCCCACAGCGCGCGATGCCGCTGGAAGCGAACTGCGCTTGCCCTTCTTCCGGCCCCCGTTTCCGCTCTACCGTCCCAGCGCACTTGCGGCCAGTTCCCCGGCTTTGAGCTTCTGGATCATCCGCACATAGGTGCTGCTGACTGCGGCGCACAGAGCCTGCAGGTCGACGACCGGTCCATCGGGAAGGGGGCCGCCGTCAACAGCGTGGGCATAGACCAAATTCAGTACACGGTTCTTCACCTGGACTGGCACCACGACAACTTCGGAGGGTTCATGGCAGTGCAGGTACTTCCAGATCTGCCGCTGCAGTTTGCCGCCCTCGGCGGGAGCCAACCCGCGGAAGGAAGTGCGCCGATCGTGCGCCAGCTGAAAGCAAGATGGCATCGCCATGGGGAAGGCGATGGTTTCGATGGCCGCCTCCTGGATGCCGGCGGCGAAACCGCGCCAAACCCGCGCCTGGCCGTCGCGCACCAGGAAGAACATGCCGCAACCAAAGTAGCCTCGCATGAAGTCCATCACGACGTCGGCCAATTGTTCGCGGTGGCGGGCCAGGGTGAGACGATGAATTGCATCTTCCAGGCTCAGCGTGGGGCCGAGCGGGCGCGTTCGGGGCTGCGCGGGGGTCGGTGGCGGAACCAGGTCGCGTGCCGGCGGTGGACTACGGCTGGGCACGCGCCTCGTGCCGGTCGCACGCTCATACGGCGCAGACGCTGGGACTTGCGCCGTCGCAGAGGTTTGCGCGGACGGCGTGGCGGTGGGTGTCGGCGTCTTCGGGGTGACCGGTCCTGACCCTGAAGCAGGCACGGACACGACGAGCGATCTGCGAGGGTTGAGGCTCACGTCCTCGCCGTACAGCCGCTTGATGTTGTGGGCAATTGCGATCTCCGCCGCCACTAGCGGCTCGACCCGAGCGCCGAGGACGAAGGACAGGTCGTCGACAGCTAGCACGTCGAGCGGTGTGGCCATGGCCGCCACGACTTGCTTGACCCCGTTGCGCGAGATCGCCAGCGGCACGGCCAGGTAGCGCACGGCCAGGCTGGCCTTCAGCAGGGCGACGATGGCTGGGTCGGCGTGCGAAAAGTGACGTTCCAATGCTGCGGGCACGCCCATCTGTCGACTCAAGGCCAGGGAAAGTTGGTCGGTGCCGATGAATCCTAGCTCAACCAGATGGGTGCCCAGTCTGCCGCCGGCAGCTTGCTGCGCGCGCAGGCCGATACCGAGTTGCTCGGGCGTGATCTGCCCGAGCTGGATGAGAATCTCGCCCAGTTTCATTCTGGTCTGTCTCCCCGCTGGGACTTTTCATCCATCATCGGCGGAAGTTGCCTATTCCTGCAGTGGAGCAGCGCTGCGGCAGCGGGCAGTTCGACAGCCACCCGCGGTTGAGAGAGGGAAGGACACAGAGGAATTCGCAGTTCTCGGCTGATAGATTCTGGGGTGTGACCAAGCCTCGCTTGCCTTGGCAGAAACCGTTTGTTGCTAGCCGGCGGATCCCGCTACCTGCCTTTTCCGAGCAGCTCCTCGCCGCGTATGGGCCGCAGGGTTGGTGGCCTCTGCTCGAATACCGGGGTAGTAACCCGACCCTCACCGGGCGACTGACCGGCTACCATCCGGGCGACTATTCCTTTCCGCGCACCGAGGCGCAGCGCTTCGAGATCTGCTGCGGTGCTATCCTCACCCAGAATACCGCCTGGCCCAACGTGGAAAAGGCGCTGCAAGCTCTAGCCGAACGCGGCCTGCTGGCGCCGCGCGAGATCTTGGTGGTCGACGAGGAGTGCCTGCAGCAAACGATCCGTCCCTCGGGATATTTTCGGGCCAAGGCTCGCAAACTGCGAGCCTTTTGCGAATTCTTCCTCCGCCTCTCTGGCCGTCCACCGTCGCGCGAGCAGCTCCTGCAGGTGTGGGGCGTGGGGCCCGAGACCGCAGACAGCATCCTGCTCTACGCCTACGCGCAGACCGAAATGGTGATCGACGCGTACACCCTCAGGGTATTGCGCCACCATGGCTACCAGCGCTCGCAACCAAGCTACGCCGCGGCCAAAACCTACTGCGAACGGAAGCTGCCGCGTTCGCTTCACGGCTATCAAGAGTTTCACGCGCTCATGGTCGAGCACGCCAAGCGGCTGCGCGTAGCTGCTTCTCCAAGAGTGCCATCCGGCTGAGCGACCGGCATAGGTGCTAGCTGCCTAGAATCTTCGCCAGCACTGCGTCGAGCTCGTCGAGCGAGCCGTAGTACAGCTCGATGTGGCCGCGGCCTGGGCCGGACTCGACCAACTTGACCCGCACCGAGAGGGCACGCTGCAGGCGCAGGGCCAGGTCGCGCGCGGCCGGGGATGGCGTTTCTGGCGGCGGGGCAGGGCGGACAACGTCGCCACGCTCGCGGCGGACCAGCGCCTCGACTTGGCGGACGGAAAGCCCACGGCTGGCGGTCTGGCGCGCCAGTCTCTCGATGACCGCGTCGTCTTCGAGACCGAGAAGTGCGCGGGCGTGGCCCATGGAGAGGCGACCCTCGACCACCATGGCCCGCACCGAGGGCGGCAATTTTAGCAGACGGAGAGCGTTGGCGACCGTGCTGCGTTCCTTGCCCACGCGTGTGGCTAGCGATTCCTGCGTGTAGCCGAATTCGGCCACCAGGTGTTGATAGCCTTCAGCTTCCTCGATGGGGTTGAGATCTTCGCGTTGCAGGTTCTCGACCAGCGCCAGTTCGAAGGCCTGCGCCTCAGCCACCTCACGGATGATCACCGGCACCTGATGCAGTCCGGCCCGCTGAGCCGCGCGCCAGCGTCGCTCGCCCGCAACCAACTCGAAGCCGCCTGCCGGTCGCACCCGTACCACCAAGGGTTGAATGATGCCCTGACTACGAATGGACTCGGCCAGCTCACTCAGACGGGCGTCGTCGAATTTCTTGCGTGGCTGTCTTCCCGAGGGGTGGATGTTCTCGATGTCGACGGAACGCAGACTGCCACCGGATTTGGCCAGTGTCTTCTCTTCCGCCTCGGGAACTGCCGCGGCCGGAATCAGGGCGGCCAGACCGCGCCCGAGGGCCTGGCGCTTTCCACCCGTGGTCACGAGGCCTCCGCTTTGGGTCGCGCGTGGCGGGCAAGAAACTCGCGCGCGGCATCCATGTAGCTCTTCGCACCTTTGGACGCGACATCATAGAGGAGGATCGGCTTGCCAAACGACGGCGCTTCGGACAGACGCACGTTGCGCGGAATGGGTGTGTGGTACACGCGGGCGCCGAAGTGGTTGCGCACCTCATTGGCCACCTGCTCGGTCAAGTTCTGGCGCGTGTCAACCATGCAAAGGAGAATACCCTCGATGTCGAGGCCGGGGTTGAGAGACCGGCCCACCAGATTGACCGTGGCTTGCAGGTCGGAAAGACCTTCCAGGGCGTAGTACTCGCATTGCAGGGGGACCAGCACCCCGTCTGCCGCGCAGAGTGCGTTGAGGGTGAGCAAACCGAGCGAGGGTGGGGTGTCAATCACGATGAAGTCGTAGTCGGGTGTCACCAGGCGCAGGGGATCGCGCAACTTGGTTTCGCGTAGTGGCTCCGACACGAGTTCGATCTCGGCCCCCGCCAAATCTTGGCCCGACGGCACCAGCTTGAGAAAGGGCAACTCGGTGGCGCGGGTGACCTCCGCGACGGTCTTCGCGCCGATGAGCACGTCGTACACGCTGCCCTGTTTCGCGCCGGTCGCCTGCCGGGCGTGGCCCAGGCCCGAGGTGGCGTTGCCTTGTGGGTCCATGTCCACCAGCAGTACGCGCTTTTCAGCCACCGCAAGCGAAGCGGAAAGGTTGACAGCGGTGGTCGTCTTTCCGACGCCCCCTTTCTGATTCGCGACCGCGATGACCCTGCCCATGGTGCTTGAGCCCGTTGAGCGGGCTCACCCTCCTAGCATCAATTGGGCGGCTGTTTCAACCGAGCGGCTCGGAACACCGAGCCGCTTGCTCAGAAAAGCTAAGCACAAACTTGACGGCAGGGGAGGTTGTAATACTACTTGAACCTACATGTAGTGTATTTCCCTGCAACCAAAGGAGCAACACGATGAGCTACGGCGATATGAGGACCTACCGGACCTTCGAGGAGTTCGAGCGCGAGGAACTCCGCCGCATGGAAGCTGTGGGCAACTCGGTTGACGAAATGATCGATACCATCTTCGGCGAGGAGCTGGATCTGGAGTGCATCTCCCAGAAGCGTCGCTCAGCCGCCGATCAAGACGACGAAGACTAGAGCCGCCGCTCGAGAATCCGTGGCTGGCTAGACGGCAGGGTCGACGGCGGCGGAGCCGGAGGCGGGTGGGCCGGGGCCGCGAACGGATCCGCAAGCCGTCAACCCGGCCGCCCCTGTGGATCTTCCAGAAAACGCTGCAGCTCGGCCGAGGCTTTTTCCCAGTCGGCCATGCGCCGGCTGAGGAGCTCACCCAGCTCGCGTTCGCGGTCGGCTAGCGCGTGCAGTTTCTGCCAGTCGCCCCCGTGATCGGCAGCCAGTTGCGCGCGTAGCGAAGCGAGCTCGGTTTCGATGCGCGAAACCTCCGCCTCCAGCGACTCGACCATCCGTTCCAGGCGGCGCTGCGTGCGCTCGCGGTCCTTCTTGGCGGCGCGGGTGATCTCGGTTGGCGACTGGGTGATTCGAGGCAGTGGCACTGGATCTCGCGCAGGCTGCGCCGCCACTTGGGCTCTCCGATATTCGCGCCAGTCTGAGTAGTTGCCGAGATGTGCCTCCAGGATACCGTTCTCGAACACTAACAGGCGTCGGCACACTCGATCGAGAAAGTAGCGATCGTGGCTGACCACGATGAGGGTTCCTGCATAGCCGTCGAGCGCGTGTTCCAGGGTTTCGCGCGCCGGAATGTCCAGGTGGTTGGTCGGTTCGTCGAGGGCCAGCACGTTGCGCGGAAACAGCAGCATCTTGGCCAGCGCCAGGCGACTGCGCTCGCCGCCCGAGAAGCCGCGCACGGTGCGGAAGGGATCGTCGCCGAAGAAACGGAACTTGGCCAGATACTGGCGAACCACTTCGGGAGAAAGATCGCTGCGTACCGATTGGATTTCCTCGATGGCGGTGCGCTCTTCGGAGAGTGAACTCAGCTTCTGATCGAAGTACCCCAATCGCACAGCCGCCCCGCGTTCCACCACGCCGGCAAGTGGCGCCAACTCGCCAACCAGAGTCTTGAGGAGTGTGCTCTTGCCACAGCCGTTGGGGCCCACGATGCCTACCCGATCTCCGCGGAAGATGTTCACCGTCACGTCAGTCAGAATGGCCTTGCCCGGGTAGCCCACGCTGATGCTCGGCGCGCGCACGATCTCCTTGCCGCCCAAATCGCCGCCGGTCTGGAAATTGAGCGCGATCCGGCCCGCCATTTGCCAGTTGTCCTCGGGACGGTCCAGCCGCTCAAGCTTTTCCAGCATGCGGCGCCGGCTTTGCGCCTGCTTGGTCTTCTGTCCAGCCAGGTTACGCCGGATGAAGTCCTCAGTCTTCTCGACGTGTTCCTTTTGCCGCTGGTACTCGACGCGTGCCCGGTCCAGACGCGCGTCGCGTTCCACCACGTACTTGTCGTAAGCGTAGGAGTATTGGACGAACTGGCCATCCTCAAGCTCGACGATCGCGCGGCAGGTGCGCTGGATGAAGGCCCGATCGTGCGATACCAAGATGAAGGCGCCGGGATACCCGTCAAGGCGCGCCTCCAGCCGTTCCATTGCCGCGAGATCCAGGTGATTGGTGGGCTCGTCGAGCAGGAGCAGGTCGGGCTGGAGCACCAAGACCTTGGCTAGCTCCAGCCGGCCGCGCTCGCCGCCGGACAATGTGGCCACCGACCGGACGAGATCAGCCTGCGACAGTCCCACGTCTTGGGTGAGCTCACGAACCCGTGTTTCTAGGTCATAGCCGCCCTGCACGCGGTAGCGTTCCTGCAGGTCACCGTAGCGTTTCAGCTCCGTCTCGGAAGCCTCGGCCAGTCGTGCTTCCAGGCGCTGCAACTCATCGTGCAGGGCCTGCACATCGGCGAAGGGCTCCAGCAGGGCATCGAGCACGGTGCCTTCTCCCCCGAGCTGGTGCGACTGGCGGAGGTAGGCCACGGTTTGTCGACCCAGGATGCGGACGTCTCCCGCGTCCGGTTGCAACTCGCCGGCGAGCAGCTTGAGCACGGTGGATTTGCCCGTGCCGTTCGGGCCGAGCAGGGCAAGCCGATCGCCCGGCCGGATGAGCAGCGAGGCGCCGGTTAGGATCTCGGTGCCAGGATAGCTGAAATGTGCGTCGGCGAACTGGGCGAGGCTCAACCGTTGGCCTTCATGAACTCGCGCATGTGGTCGGCCAGAGCCTGGCACCCTTCCACGGGCATGCCGTTGTAAACCGAGGCCCGGATTCCGCCCACCGTGCGATAGCCCTTGAGCGCCAGCATGCTCTTGCTGGTGGCTTCCTTGAGGAACTTCTCGGTCAGAGGCTCGCTGGGCAGCTTGAAGGTGATATTCATGTGGCTGCGCACGGCATGGTCAAAGACGGTGCCTTGGTAGAAGCCGCCCGAGCCGTCGATGGCGTCGTAGATGAGCTTGGCCTTGTCGGCGTTGCGCTTCTCGATGGCCGCAAGGCCACCCTGACGTTCCATCCAGCGGAACGTCTCCAACAAGACATACACGCCGAAGGTGGGCGGCGTGTTGAGGCAGCTCTTGGCATCGGCGTGGACTTTGTAGTTGAAGATCTTGGGCACGCCCTTGCCGATTCGGTCGTAGAGATCCTTGCGTACGATGATCAGCACTACGCCCGAGGGGCCGAGGTTTTTCTGCGCGCCGCCGTAGACCATGGCGGTACGCGCGATGGGGTGCGGCCGCGACATGATCTCGGAACTGGCATCAACCATCAGCGTGGGGTGTTTCGGCCAGTCGACGAAGCGGTTGCCGTGTACGGTCTCATTCGAGCAGATGTGCAGGTAGGCGGCGCCAGGGTCGGCAGTCCAGCCGGTTGGATGGCGATCGAACCCAGTGGATTCGCCCGACGCGATCACCTTCACCTTGTCAGGGGCAATGCCCTTGGCGGTATCCGCAGCCTTCTTCGACCACTCGCCCGTCACCACGTACTCGGCCACGCCGTTGAGGAAATTCATGGGAATCAAGGCGAACTGCTGGGTCGCGCCTCCTTGTAGGAAGAGCACATCGTGTGTGTCGGGGATTTGCAGGAGGCTGCGGCAGCGGGCGATGGTCTCATCCAGCACCGCATCGAATTCCTTGCCCCGGTGACTGCACTCCGCGATTCCAAAACCTTTGCCTTGAAAATCCAGCAGGGCAGCGGCAGATGCCTCGAGAACCTCAAAAGGAAGAGTGGCAGGACCGGCAGCAAAGTTGAACGCGCGTTTCTTCATGGGGACTCCGTTGGATAGAGAGGGCACAAACATAATCGATTCCTGGCGCCATGGGAACCACCATGCCCTGACCGCCGCCGCATCTCAGCGACGTTTGGATTGGACCCCGAAATGAACCTGTACTAGAAACCCTAGGCCCAAGCCGGGCCGTGTTTCTCGATGCTCGAACTCCTTAGGCCAAACAATGATAGTCATGCCCAGCGTCGGCGATTTCACGGGGTGACGCGCGCCCCAACGCGGAGAGACAAATGGCCGTCGTAGTTGTTGTCGGAGCCCAGTGGGGCGATGAAGGCAAGGGGAAGGTGGTGGACCTCCTGACCGAGCACGCTGACATAGTGGCGCGCTGGGGAGGGGGTGCCAACGCCGGCCATACCATCGTGGTCGAAGGGAAGAAATACGTCACGCACCTCATTCCTTCTGGAGTCCTTAGACCTGGGGTGACCTGCGTGTTGGGCGAGGGCATGGTCATCGACCCGCGTACCCTGGTCGAGGAGATGCGCGCTTTTCGTAGCCACGGTCTGCTGGCGCGGAACACTGACCTGGTGGTTGCCGGCCGAGCCCACCTGACTTTTCCGCACCATCGTGATCTTGACCGTCTGCGCGAGGAAGAGCCGGGCGCCATTGGCACGACTCGTCGAGGGATTGGCCCGACCTACGAGAGCAAGGCCTCGCGTACTGGAGTCCGGGTTGAGGACCTCCTGCGGCCAGATCGATTTAGACGCAACGTGGAACGCAACGTGCACTATGTGTCGGGTGCGTTGACCCGCTACGCTGCTGCTCCTCCTGATGTGGACGCCTTGGTCAAGGAGTACCTGGCCCTGGGCGAGGAGATTCGGCCCTTTGTGCGGGATGCTTCTCGCTTCCTCTACGACCAGATCCGTGAGGGCCGCAATGTGTTGTTCGAAGGCGCTCACGGCGTCTTACTCGATCTGGACCACGGCACGTACCCATTCGTCACGTCTTCATCCACCACAGCCGGAGGTGCCTGTGCAGGGTGCGGTATCGGGCCGACGTCCATTGATACGGTCATTGGAATCGTGAAGGCCTATGCCACTCGGGTGGGCAACGGGCCCTTCCCGACGGAATTGCACGATCAGATGGGCGACCGTTTGCGGGAGGTGGGGTCCGAGTTCGGGTCCACCACCGGCAGGCCCCGTCGGTGCGGATGGCTGGACATACCGGCCCTGCGCCTCACCTGCCGGCTTTCCGGCATTCGGGCCTTGGCCCTTACCAAGCTCGACGTCTTGGCGGGTCTCGATAGGGTCAACCTTTGCGTCCAGTATCGCTTGGCAGGCAGGACGCTCGATGAAATGCCGCTGGATCTCGACGACTTGGCGCTGGTGGAGCCGGTTTACGAGACGCTCCCAGGGTGGCCGGCGCTTTCGGCCGGCGTCGCCACGACCTCTGGCGGTGCGCGGCTTCACGAGGCGGCCGAGCGGTATGTAGCGCGAATTTCCGAGTTGGTCGGCGTGCCGCTGGCCCTTGTTTCAGTCGGGCCAGGACGCGACGAAACCATCGTGAGGGACAACCCATTCGTGGCGAGAAATGTCAGCTAACTCGTCGCACGCAACCTACCGCGGCGAGCGGGTCGCGGATCTGCCGTCGGGGGCGGGCCGAGTGCTGCCTGTGGAAATGGGACAGAAACCGTCTTGCCAGGCGGAGACTGATATCTATAATCGCGCCGTTGCCGCCGGTTCGTGGTACGCGTATATGAGGGCCCAATGAAAATCGTCTGTGACGCTTGTCAGGCTAAGTACTCGATAGCGGACGAAAAAGTCCAGGGTAAGGCCTTCAAGATCCGATGCAAGAAGTGCAACCACATCATCGTGGTCAGAAGCGGCGGTGTGCAAGCCGCCAGCGCTGTCGCGGAACCCAAGCCCGCGCCGGCCGAGGCCCAAGGCACATGGTACATCGTCGTGGAGGGCGAGCAGGTGGGTCCGCTGGCCGAGCCGGATATCGCGGCCCGCCTGGCGCGCGCTGAGATCACGAGTGAGACGCTGGTTTGGAAAGAAGGTTTTGCCGACTGGATCAAGCTGTCAGCCGTTCCCGAGTTGGCGCAGGTTTCCTCGCCGCAAGCAGCGGCGCTGGCCCCGGCAGCCGAGGCTGCGCCGAGCCGGCGCGACTCGGCACGCATGCGCGCGCATGGCTCGGCCAGGGAGGCGCCGCGGACGGCGGCTCCCTCTGAGGATATTTTCTCGAAGCCCGCCCCGGCGGCCAGCGCATCAGCCGATCTTTTCGCGTCGTCGACCGGTGCGGTTGCGGCCGAGGCGCCGGCCGTCGCGTCGTCGCCGTTTTCGTTTGGAGGGGCGGCAGCTCCGGCCGCCGAGCCTGCAGCTAGGGCCCAGGGCAACGGCGCCGGACAGAGTCACCTGACTGGGCAACGCAACGAGAACTCGGTCCTTTTCTCGCTGGCCAATTTGGAGGCACTTGCGGTGCCGAGTTCATCGAGCAGCGCGCGGGCGCCGTCGACAACTTCAACCACCGAGGGCTCAGGCCTCATCGACATTCGTTCGATGGCCGCAAGAACCATCGGCGAGTCCGGCCGAGGCGATGCCTTCGGAGCTGCGGACGCCTTGCCAACCTTCTCGACGCCGCAGTTCTCGCCCGTCGCTCCCGTGCTGTTGCCGATGACTTCGAGCGGCCCGCCCAAGTGGGTGTACCCCGTTCTGGGCGTGATGGCCATTGGCATGGTCGCCCTTGGCTTCGGCATCTACAAAGTGGTGTCGGCGCCTCCGCCGGCCCCACCGGCGCCACCACAGATCATTGTGCCCGCGTTGACGCCGCCGGCTCCCGTGCCAGCGGCAGCAGCAGGTCCTGGTGCCCCAACCCCTGCCGAGCCGGCCAAGGCGGTTCCGACCGAAGAGAAGCAGGGCGAGGACAAGGCTGCGGTGGAGAAGGAGAAGAGGAAGACGCCGGGGAGGGGCGGCAAGGCGGCAGCCAAAGGCCCGAGCGAAGCAACCTCGCCGGCCAAGCCCACACCCGAGCCCGCGGTGGCGACTTCTACGCCACCCAAGCCCAAGAAGGGTGGTTCTATCGATGACCTGCTCAATCAAGTCGGCACCCCCAAGGGCGGCGGCGAAGAGCCCAGGCCCAAGAAGGCAGCCTCGACGGCCGCGCTGCCTGCGCTTTCCCAAAGCGACATCGTCAGTGCGATGAAGGCGGTGCAGCCCAGGGTGAAGGAGTGCTACAACCAGTACAAGCTTCCGGGAATTGCGAATGTCAGCATCTCGGTGGCAAAGGGAGGCCGAATCGCCTCGGCGAGCGTGACGGGCAAGTTCGCGGGTACGCCCAGCGGAACATGCGTGGAAGCCGCTGCCAAGACCGCGAAGTTCCCTCCCTGTGAGGCGATGAGTTTCCCCTGGCCCTTTCAGCTTCACTAGCGAAGCTGAAAGGGCTAGTTTCAGCGCGACTCGCCGGCGTCGGGTTCGGGCTTGCGTGGCGGCGCAGGCGCGGGTGAGCCGCGGTCCTCGCGCAGCTTGGCGGCCAGTTTGTCGATCAGGAGCTGCTCAATGTAGTGTGGCAAGTCGGCCAGCGACGCCACGACACGCGTGATGTCGCGACCATCGCCGTCGCTGGTTCGGATGAGTTCGAGCGAGCCCTTGTGGAGCTTCTGGCCTTCCGGGTAGTCAAACAGGATGTAGCCGCTGGCCTCGTCCTTCTCACGAATCACGCAATTGCGATCAATGCGCAAGAAGCGCACGGCACTGGGCCACACATCTGTGATCGGATAGGGGACGGTACCCACGCCGCGTGCCTGCGCGGTGGGCAGCCCCAACAACAGCCCCCCCAACGGCAGCGCGAGTAGGGCAGCCCTGCCCAGCGCGGCTCGGGTCACGATGCATCTCCTTCCGCAGCAGCGCGTTTGGATTCGACCACGATGGTGCGCAGGGAGTGGGACCCTCCGCCCACCGCCAAAAGGGCGAGGAAGCCCCATCCCACGTACCACACGAACTGGATTCCATGCAGAGCAATGGCGTAGGCCCCGCCGAACGAACTGACGGTGGATGCAGGCAGGTAGGCGCCCAACGCAATGAGAACGCCCGCATGAAACTGGCCTACCAGACCTGGCGAATTGGGCAGGGAAATGAGGACACCGGTGAAAGCCATGGCCGCAAACGCACCAGTGAGAGGGATAGCAAGCTGCATGTCGCGGGCAAGTAGCCACATCCCGAATCCGTTGCAGAACCAATAGAGCATCGTCTGGGCCAGGAACGGAATCATGTTGCGCGGCTCACGCAAGGCGCGAAAACCGTGGATCAAGGCGCGCAGTTTGTCGGCCAGCCGCTCGGCCATAGCAGGCGCAAAACGCTGCACCAGGGTTGCTGCCAGCGCGAGCCGAATCGTCTTCTCGGTCCAGCGTAGGGCGCAGGCCAGAAAGATGGTCAGAGAGAGAAAGCCAACCAGCGACAGCCAGGCAGCGCCGGCCAGCACCGATGAGTACCCCGACCCACCCGCGCGGAAAGCCAAGAGGTAGGTGACGAAGAAGAGGATGGAGATGACCAGCCCGTCGACGATTCGCTCCACCGCGACAGTACCCAGAAGGGCGCTCATGCGTGACTGCCCGCTGCGCACGACGTAGTACGGCCGCACGAATTCGCCGAGGCGGAAGGGCAGAGCCAAGATGGCCATGAAGCCCACCGCCGAGACAATCATCAGGCGGCCGAAACTCTGCGAGACGCCGATGGGACGCAGCAGATACTTCCAGCGCCATGCTCGGAACAGATGGGTGGGGACCATGGTGGCCGCGTAGATTAGAATTGCAGATAGGGGCAAGCGGCGCAGCGCCGAGCCTGTGGCCAGAAGATCAACCTTGCGCACGGCCAGCCAAAGGCACGACGCGCCCACGAGCAGGGATAGGGAGACTTTGACGAACAGCTTCAAGGGAATCGGCCTCTTGGCGCAGGGGGCATCAGGGAAGTTGGCCTACCAAGATACGGCGGGGATTCTCGTTGAGCAATTGCCTGACCGCGTTCGCGCCAAGACGTTTTTCGATCCATACCAATCCTGAGGCAATGGCCGCGCCGTCTTCCAGCTGATGCATGTCGGAAGCCGCGGCATGGGCCACGCCTTCCTCGACCAGCCGGCGGGCCGTCTTGACTTCAGCCCGGTCGCCGTTTCCAGAAAGCGCGGCCAAGTCCACCAGCAGCGCGGCTTGGCGGCCCAAGCTTTCGGCCACCGCGGGATCGCGTTGCACGGCCACATATCGCTCTGGGTGGGCCAGCACCGGAAGCCGCCCACTCACCCGTATGTCGAACAGGGTCGCTGCAAGACGGGGTGGCATGACGGCCGGGCTGATTTCGAAAAGGAATGCCTTGCCACCATCGTAGCAGGGTGGTTCGCCTTGGCGTAGTCGGTTGGCAAGCACATCATCCCAGTAGTTTTCAGCGCCGAGGAGCAGTCGCACCTCGGGCAACTCGCTCGCAATTTCGCGGCTCACCTGGTCGAAAACTAGCCTCACCTGGTCGAGTGGGGTCTCGAACCGTCCCGCGAACTGGTGGGGCGTGGCGCACAAATCAGAGAAGCCAATCTCGACCAAAGTTCGCACCATGCTGAAACAGGTAGCCAGGCTGTCGGCTCCATCGTCAAGGCCGGGAAGGAAGTGAGAATGCAGATCGACGTAGTGCGCCACGGAGTTTGCTGTGAGACAATAGCGAATTCGGTGCTGGGTTGAGGGTTTCTTTTGCTGCCGGCTGGTGGCAGGAAGAAAACGTGCCCGGCGTGCGCTTGGGACTTGCGCAAAGTCGAAAAGCGATCGCAGAGTAAAAGTGCCGGGAGGCACAAATTTGATGAGCGATAGGGTCGTGCTGCCACGTCTGGACTTGCCGGGTCAGAAGACCCACTGGGCGGTCGTTGCCGTCATTGGCGGCGGTGTTCTGGTGTTGTTGATGGCTGCGATCTTTCTCGTTGTCGTACACAAACAGCAGGCCGCACAGGAAGCAGCGGCCCGGGCGGTTGAAGCCAGAGCCAAGGAGGCTGCCGCCCAAGTCGAGAAGATGAGGCTCGAAGCGGCCGCCGCCGAAAAGGCCAAGGCAGCAGCCGCGGCAGCCGAGAAAGCCAAGCCCACCGGGCCGGTTGCGGCCGGCAACGATGCCAACAAGGCTGGGGTCGCCGGGTCTTCGGCGGCGGATGGGGATTCGGGCAAGGCCGGACAGAAGAAGAAGGGCCACAAGGCGGGGCACAAGGCAGGAAGGGCGAACATACCCAAGCTCGGCGGCGGAGAGCCGTCTGAGGCGACCAAGAAGAGTGACGCATCCGTTGATGCGTTGCTGCGTGGCCTGAAGTAGCCTCTCGGGCTCGCGCAGAGCGCGAGGGCTCAGCGTTGGCCCGGTAGACTTGTCACCGCGTGGGTGGGTTCGCGCTGCGCGCGCGTGAATTTGTGTTAAACACTAGATGAAAGGCATCCTTTCCCCAGTGAACGCACCACAGTGCAAGGAGCTACATGCCTGAGCCACAAGAGAACTCGGTCCTGACGTCGCTCAAGGAACTTCGCAGGCAGGAAGAAGAAAGGGTCAAACAGGAGAAGGCAAGCGCTGAGGCAAAACTCGAGGCCGAGCGCCAAGCCAAGCAGGAGAGTGAGCGGCGGGCGAAGGAAGCGGCAGAGCAGGCTCGCCGCGAGGAAGAGAACCGTAGGAAGCGCGCCGAAGAAGAGAAGCTGGCGCGTG
Source organism: Myxococcales bacterium (assembly GCA_003158455.1). Classification (GTDB taxonomy): domain Bacteria; phylum Myxococcota_A; class Polyangia; order Fen-1088; family Fen-1088; genus Fen-1137. Next base: position 24,607 of record PMJO01000201.1, read on the forward strand.
AGCGCGAGGAAATGCTGCGGGTCGAGGAAGCCGAGCGCCGGGCGCGTATCGAAGCCGAGATGAAGCTACAGCACGAGCGCATGCGGCTTGAGGTGGAGGCCAAGGCGGCGGTACAGGGCAAGTCCGCGCCCAAAGGTCTCATCATTGGAATCGTGATCGGTGTGTTGGTGATCGGAGTGGGCGTGGTAGCCAAGATCAAATCTGATCACGCGGCCGATGAGGCGCAGGCCAGAGCCGCGGCGCAGAAGGAACGTGACGAACTGCTGCGCAAGCAGCAGGAGCAGGAGTTGGCCTTCCAGGCACAGATCGCCAAGCTCACCCGGCAGCTTAGCGAAGCCAAGAGCGACGCCGACCGCGAGGCGCTGAGGCAACAGATTGAGCAGGCCAATTCGCGCCGTGCCAACGCCGCCGCTGCGACCCGCGCGCGCTCCCCGAAGGAGAGCGCGCCCAAGCCCGAGGTGCCGCAGAACCTGATCAAGGCCAAAAAGCAGGTTTCCAACGACCCGCTCGACGGGCTCTAGCACCGCTTCTCGAGAGTTCGTAGCTGGTTGAGCGGCCGGGCTGACGGCGGCGGCGAGGGCGCGCGCGAAGCGCGCGGGGTGGGTAGGGTGGTCGGCGGGTCCCGAAGTCCCCGAAGGGGGAGCCGGTGGCCGGCACCGAATTCGGCGGCTGGTTCCAGACTCGGCACCGGCACCGGTAGCGGGAACCAGTTGCGAATTCTCGAAACGCAGCACTAGCAGCCCGGGGCGCGCGATCTGGCGCGCGGTGCGGTCGGTTCATCCATGTTGTGAACGGCCCCTCTTGCGGGTCGCGCTGTGGTAAAAACGCGGCTATGAGCGGTCGCGAGCTTTTTGAACGCAATCGGGCTCGACTCCTCGATCTCCTCAAGCGATTGTCCTACGAGGAGCGCGAGGTCATCCTCGCCTCTGGGCAGAAGAGCAATTTCTACATCGACTGCAAGCAAGCCGTGTTGAGCGCCGAGGGCCACTTCTTGGTAGGTTGGCTGTTCAACCGGGTGATCGACGAGATCGCGCCCGAGGTGGAAGCCGTGGGGGGCTTGACCATGGGCGCCGATCCGCTGGCCTCGGCGGTGGCCACGGTCAGCTACCTGGGCGGGCGGCCCCTAGACGCCTTCTACGTGCGCAAAGAGGCCAAGGGCCATGGCACTGCACAGTGGCTGGAGGGGCGCAAACTGCTTCGTCCCGGGATGCCGGTCGCGATCCTTGAGGATGTGGTCACTACCGGTGGCTCTGCCCTCAAGGCGATCGCACGCGCGCGTGAATTTGGCCTCAAGGTCAGCTTAATCGTCGGTCTGGTGGACCGCGAAGAAGGCGGTCGCGAGGCATTGGAGCGGGAGGCACCGCTGCACACCCTCTTCCGACGGAGGGAATTCATCTGATGTCTTCGCCGCACCTCCGTAGCAGGGTGCTGATGCTCGCTCTGGCGTGTGCTGTGGCGCTGGTCGGGTGCGCCGATGCGCCTCCCAAGCCGGTAAGCTTCTCTGACGCCACACGCGAATATCGGCCGACTGACTATTTGTCGGTCTACGAGAATTGGACCCGACACGCGAAGATGGTGCATGTGGATGTGGGCACCCTTATCGAAGCGTGGGCGACCTACAAGAGCTGGGATTTTCGTCAGGCCTATGTTGCGCAGTACGCGAGCATCTATGAGGACAGCGATCGTGCCGCTATCCTGCACTCGCAGCTTGAAGCGTCGCGGACCAGCTACGAATTCCATGTGGCGGTGCAGACGACCACCGACCGATGGAACGACTTGGAGCGCAAGAACACGCCCTGGCGGGTGACTTTGCTTGACGCCACCGGGGCCGAGTTGGGGCCCACGTCGATCCAAGCGGTGAAGTTGCCTGAACTCTACGAAAGCAAGTTCTTCCCCAGCCGCACCGATTTCACGCGCAGCTATGAGATCAGCTTCGCCCACCCCGGCAACGGCGGGCAGCCTTTTGTCGGTCCAGCAAGTGGTCGACTCATCCTGCGGTTGGCCAGCCCTATGGGCCGCATCGAGCTGGTCTGGGACGGCAAGTAGCGGTTGCAGCCGACGTCAGGCGCGTTTCTTGGATGGCCCTCGGCCTGACGAGTTCCTTTTGGCTCCCCGGCTGGCAGGCTCATCGAGGTCGGCGAAGTTGTCCTCGGTCTCACGCTTGTAGAGATCGGCCTCGCGGGCGAAGAAGTCACGCTCGACATCATTGAAGGTGCCACTGATCCGGCCGGAGGGCCTCCCGGGCGGCGCTGCCTCGCGGTGACTCTCGTCCGATGCGCGGGCCGTCGGCCGGGCTGCGGGCCCCTCGCTGCTCGCTGCGCGGGTCGGGCTCTTGCCCGAAGTCGTACCTTGGGAGCCGGTGCGGGGCTCGGCCGCGCCGGTCGACCCGCGCCCCGACGCGACTGCCGGCCGAGACTTGGGCGCATCGAGCTTCTTCGCCTCCGCCACGAGCGCAGGATCGAGTGCGACCGAAAGGCCGCTCTGGGGGGGCTTGAGGGCGTTCGCCGACGAGCGCGAGGAAGGCGAAATGGAAAACGTGCCGGTTGCCCTGGCCCCTTGGCTGGGCTTCGATGGCGACGAGGCGGGGGACTCGACAGCGGGAGCGGCGCTCGCAGCATCCGGCGCGCGAGTGGCAGCCGGGGCTGGCCCAGCCTGCAGTGGTTCCGCTGAGTCTGGAGGACCGACCGGTGTGGTGGCCTTTTCCAGCCGGCCGAGCTCGGCCATCAAGACAGGATCGAGCTGGACGGAAGCGCTCTGCGCCGGGGTTTTGTTAACGGCTGATCGCTGCGAGGGGGTGACGGAAAGGGTGCCTGTCACTCTGGCGCTGCGAGATCCATCGCCTGCGGCCGCCGATACCGACCCGCTGGCAGCAGGAGCGGCAGCGGCGGCGTGCGAGGAGGCTGAAGCATGCCCGACGACGACGGAGGCCACCTGTCCCAGAGGAGCGGTTGTCACACCCAGCGGGGCAGGGGTGGTCCCCGTTTTCGTAGCCTTCGGGGTGGCAACCGGTGCAATCGACTGGTCAAGTGGCGCGGCAGGCGAATCTGCCTGTGCCGTCAAGTGGACCTCGGAGGCAAGCTCAGGATCGATCTCGACCGAAATGCCGCCACTCGCGTGGGCTGTACCGGGACGCCGGTGCCCCGACGAGGGAGCCACCTGCAGCGTGCCCGTGATGCGACCGGTGCGTGCCGCGGGCGCCGCGGGAGCGGCCGGGGTGTCGACCGGAACGGTTGCTGGGGCTGGCAACGTGGCAGCCTCCACCAGAGCAGCGTCGATGGTAACCGAGGGCCGGGTTCGCCGGTCGGGATTGCCCTGACGTCGGTCGCCCGTCGCACGCAGGTCAATGCTGCCCGAGGCTCTGGCCCTGCTTGGATGCGTAACCTGTGCGCCGGACGCCGCCTCCGGCGCGATCTCGGGGGTGCCGGAGGCGGGGGTCTCGGCCGCCTCCATGCCGACGAAGGGCGTGCCTTGGATAGGCGTAAGAGCCGATATGCGACGTTGCATCTTCCGGCGATTCGGCTCAGCGATTCGATTGTCGATCTGACCGACACGTGCAGGAGTCGGTCTAGGCGCCGGACCGGGAGCAACCCTGTCGTCAGGGCCCGCTATGCGAGCGGTTTCCCAGAACTTCTGCAGGGGTGGCACGGGTGCTGAGACTGCGTCTTGGGGCATCCGCCGGGTCAAAACCCCGAGATCCACCAGGCGGGCGAGGATGCGTACGGTGTCGAAGACGCGGAATGGGCTGTCGTCGACGATGTCGGTCAACGTGCGCCGCCCATCGCACAGACGGAGCGCCGGCGCTACCTCGGAAGGCACAGTTGCACTCTTCAGTCTCGCGTCGTTCTTCGCGTACACTGACGAGGTCGGCCCAATGCCTTGGATGGCGTGGTTGTAGTCGCGCACGAAGCGTTCCGCTTCGTCCATGACCTGGTCAAGGCGCTGGTTGAACTGTGCCCGTCGGGTCACCGCGCGCAAGCGCAGCTCGACCTTGGCGTCATCCCACAGCAGGAAACGGTGGATCGCGGGCGGGCCCTGCAGCGATCCCACCTGGGCTCCGGCTATCTCGCCCTCCGAAAACAGGATCTCGCCCCGATGATTCGCGCGTGCTACTTGCAGCACACCCGAGCGCCGCAGCCCACTCATCACGCGGATGATTGAGAGAAGCCCAAAGTCGGCGAGCGCACCTTCGATGACGGGTTCGCCCCCCGGCTTGTCCGCAGCTTGCTTGCCCAGCGAAATGATAATTCGGCTGGCCGAAATCACGTCACGCACGAAGACCGGGGTGGGCAGAAAATCGATCTGTCCGCAGTCGAGCACGCTTGCGCGCAATCCGGCGGGGCCGATGACCAACACAGGCAGGGGGCGGCTTTCTTCGCTGGAGCGGAGTTGGCGAAGCAGCGTCAAGGTCTTGTCGTGCGGCTCGCGTGTGGCAACCACCAGTATGTCCGCGCCAGACGCTTTGACCAGCAAGCCCGCCACTTCCGGGGCAGGGCACGCCGTGCTGCGCCAGTCAACACCCTGGAAACCGTAGACGAGCGATTCTAGCCCCTTGAGGTCTGAGTCGACGATTAGCGCTGCGAATGTGCGGGCCATTTTTCTGCTGGAAAGCGAGGACCGAGAAGCAGACTAGTCCAGTATAGCTAGGGAGCGGCGCCAACACACTACGATTAGGTTATGACGGGTCCTCCCGGATGTGTGTGCACAGGTTGTGATCCCCGTCACTTTTTCTGAGGTGCCGCCCGGATTTGAACCGGGGAATAAGGGTTTTGCAGACCCTTGCCTTACCACTTGGCCACGGCACCGGACTTCATCGCCCGCGTATCTAGCACAGACTCGGCAGAAAAGCGGCAAGTGGCTGATATGGAAACCCTTGAAGGGTTTTGCTCTGCACTCGGCACCTGCC
>PMJO01000113.1 GCA_003158455.1 Myxococcales bacterium
AGGGAGGTCGACATGGACAAGGAAGTCGAAGCATTCCGTAATGAGGTGCTGCGTTGGCGTGGGACTCGGCGCCAGGGAGCGCGGCCGTACACGAGCGCGATGAAGTCAAAGGCCCTGGAGTTGACGGCGGGATTGCGAAGCCGAGGATTGACGGTCGAATCTGCCGCGAAGCAGATGGGGATCTCGGCAGCCACGCTGTACGCATGGAAGAAGATGCCGGGTCACGCTGGCATGCTTGCGGTAAGGATAGCGCCCGACACGTGCCTGGCGCGTTCGGGGTTGGCCGGGTCGGCAGTGCAACTGGTGTCGCCACGCGGATACCGGGTGGCAGCGCCAGACCTGGCGACAGCGGTGGCCCTGCTGCGGGAGCTTGGGTAGGCCGTGATCGGTTTGACCCGGGCGGTGCGCGTGTTCGCGTATGGCGCGCCAATTGATCTGCGCAAGGGCTACAACGGCCTGTCGGCATTGGTGGAGCAGGAGATGAAGCACCGGCTTCTAGACGGCGACGTGTACCTCTTCCTCGGACGCAAGCCGCGCCGGGCGAAGGTGCTGTACTTCGACGGCACCGGCCTGTGTCTGCTGGCGAAGCGGCTGGAGCGTGGGCGGTTTGCGCGGCCGTGGGAGCGTTCGGGCGGCGCGGTTCTGTCCCTGACATTGAGCGAGTTGGCGCTGTTTCTCGAAGGCAGTGAGCTGATTGGAAGAAAATCGCTCGTGCCGCCCACTTTCAGTGAAAAAGATCTTGCAGTGAAGATCCCGATATGATCTTAAGAGAGGTGTGTTCAGCACCGTCGAGAAACTCGATGACCCCGCGCTGGTAAAGCAAGCGGCGCTCCTGCTGGAGCAAGAGAATGCCCGGCTGCACGCGCGATTGCAGGAGCTGATTGCGGAGAATGCCAGGCTGAAGGGCAACGACGGACACAAGCAACTGCAATTGGAGATTGTGAAGTTGCAGGAGCAGATGGCGACGTTGCGCCAGGACATGTTCGGGACGTCGAGCGAGAAGCGGGAGGCGAAGGATGAGACGCCCGCGCCACGCCCACCGCGAACCGGGCACGGGCCTCGCCAGCAGGCGGAGCTTCCGGTTGAGGAGCATTTTCACGAATTGCCCGAGGCGGACCGCGTCTGTCCCGACTGTGGTGCGTCCCTGGCCGAATGGGAGGGGCAGAGCGAGGACTCCGAGGAGATCACGGTGGTTGAGCGGCACTTCGTGGTGCGGAAGAACCGACGGAAGAAGTATCGTTGCCAGCACGGCTGTGCGCCGGTGACCGCGCCGGCGCCGCTCAAGCTGGTGGTGGGCGGGCGGTACTCGACGGAATTCGCGGTCTACGTGGCCATCGCCAAGTATCTGTACCACCTGCCCCTGGAACGGCAGGTGCGGATGTATGCGGCCAACGGGTTGGTGGTGGACAGCCAGACGCTGTGGGACCAAATCGAGGCGCTGGCGAGGCATCTGGACGCCAGCTACCAGGCGTTGCGCGACGAGGTCTTCGCGTCGCCGCTCATCCACGCGGACGAGACGTACTGGTTGATGCTGAGCAAGGGGACGGGCAAGAAATGGTTTGCGTGGACGGTGGCGTCGCCGTCGGCGGTGTATCACAAAATTTTCGACAGTCGGTCGACGGTGACAGCGAAGGAAGTGCTGGGCGAGTACCACGGGAACGTGGTCGCCGACGGCTACGAGCCGTACCAGACGGTGGCGCGGGCGGGTCCCGACGGGGTGCCCCGCTACACGCTCGCATTCTGCTGGGCGCATTATCTGGAGTTCGGGGTTATCTGGAGCCTTGGCCTGTTTGGGTCCCTGACACGGCTTTCGCGAGGGTCGGCGAGAGACCGACTCCAGATAATGGCGTGCTGTCATAGCGACTCGAGAAACGCCAGGAGCTTGGGGGATGGGCGCCAGCGTGTTGTCGATCGGTGGTCCAGCCCGGCCCGTGCCCAGAAAGCCTGGAGTACTTCTCGCTTCATCTGAAGATTGGTCGTGATGTAGCGGCTGGTGGTGGCGATGCTGGCGTGTCCCAGGTAGTCGCGAATCACGCTGACGTCGACGCCCGCTTGAAGCAGGGCTACGGCGCAGCTGTGGCGTAGGACGTGCGGCGTGACGCGATGACGACGGAGCCCCGGCCGCGTCTCTGCAGCACGACGGACGTACTTGGCGATGATGTACGCGACACCGTCGCGTGTGAGCGGAGTGCCGCGCCCATTGCGGAACACCGGTTCATCCGTCCCGGCGCCTGGAAGCGCCCGTAGGGTGGCGACGGTCTCGGCCCACAGTGGGCAGATCCTTTCCTTTCCACCCTTGCCATGGAGCCGCACCTGACGCGGCCGTTCGACTTGGAGATCGCGGGGCGGATTGCGAGCGCCTCACTGACCCGAGCCCCAGTATTGTAAAGGAGAAGCAACAGCGCCCGGTCGCGGCGACATCTGGGGTTCGTCCCGTCGACGGCCGCGATCACCGCACGAACGTCCTCAGGCTCAAGATAGGAAACGACCCGGCACTGGGCCCGCTTCGCAGGGATGGAGAGGATCCGGGCGTACTGCTCGGCGAGGGTGATGTCATGGCGCAGGATGTGCGCAGCGAAGCTGCGAATGGCCGCCAGACGGCAATTGCGGGTGATGACCCCATTGCCGCGCTTGGATTCGATGTGGTGGAGAAACGCCAGCACAGCATCGGCGCGGATGTCATCCAGCCGAAGATCCGCGATGGAGCGGCCCAGGTGGTCGGCCAGAAACAAGAAGAAGAGCCTGAGTGCGTCCCGGTAGGCACGGACCGTATGCTCGCTGGCACCACGGACGCGGCGAAGGTGGTCTGCGAAGAAGGTTTGCACCAGCGCCAAAAGTGAATCGGCCGCAGGTCGTTTCATGGGGTGCCTTTCCTTCCGGAGTAGCGACGCCGAAACCGGTCACCGGCCAGAGCGAGCAGCTCGGGCGTGGCGTTGAGGTAGGTTTCGGTCCCAAGGAGGTTGACGTGCCCGAGGTAGGCGGAGAGCCAGGGCAACCGGCCGTGAAGATCCACGCCCTGCCGGTACCAGCGCGTAAGTCGGTGGACGGCAAACGTATGGCGCAGGTCATACGGGCGAGGACCGATGCGGCCGTGGGCGGGTTTGAGGCCGGCGGTGCGATACAGGTTGCAGATCGTGTCCCTCGCTCTGTTGACCGGAAGATTGGGTAGTGGTACAGTTTGAGAAGCGGCCGGCTTGAATCGGTGCGCCAATCCTGCCATAGTCTCGATTCATGAAGACTGGCGTGAAGAAGTTGGGCAAGCTGGAATCTACTCAGATCGCCCTAGCTGTCGTTAAGCAGGCGGCTGGCGTTAAATCGCTCAGAGGTACCGAACGACCCATGAAGATGACCAAAGTTCGTGGTTCTTCATAGCGGCCACGTTTTCAGGGCGAGTTTGGCCAGGCCTTTCTGTCGCTCAACGATCTTCTCTTTACTCCAGCCATTCGTGCGGCCGATTTGGATGGTTAGTTCGAGCCCTGCTTCTCTATAAACAGCAAATTTCTTCGTCTCGTCGGCGTTCTTGAGATTAGAGTTGTGCCCCTTCGGAAGAAGACAGAGGTTGCCCAGGCGTCTTGCGTAGAGTTCCACTTCATCGGGCGTGAAGGCAGGCCAATTGCCTTCGGGGTTTTCCGGAAGAACATGTTCCAAGGTCATTGATTCCTTGTCCTCATTGGGTATCCACCAGGGGCTATTCTTGGATTGGTGCATTCGTTCCATCGCGCGGAGATAGTATCGAGCGAACCACGGTTGCGATGAGGTAGCTGTCTCGAAAGCTGCCTGGAACTGAGCATCCGAAGGAACGATAGACTCTATCGCCTTCTTCAACCCCTTCGCCGTCGTAATGTCTCCCTTGAATATACTTCTGGCTGCAGCCGCCAGGGTTTCCTCAATCGGTCCGCTTCGTGTGCTTGACGCTATCAGTAGGCGTACCCCCAACGACACAAGCATCTGGAAGCCCATAGTGGATTCTTTTGGATTGAACTTGTCCGCCATGGCAACAAGGCACGGCCGAAACGGTTTGATGTCAAAGTCGTTGATAGTCTGAATCGCATACTTGGCAGCGTCTGGATTCTTTTTCCATTTCTCGTGATCCTGGCTATAGGTAGTCTCGAAGACGCTGGCCAAGGATCTCAGGTCGTTCATGGT
>PMJO01000194.1 GCA_003158455.1 Myxococcales bacterium
GCAGGTCCCGAAGTCCCCGAAGGGGGCAGCGAGCGGGGCGGGGGTGGCGGTGGGGGGCCGAAGGGTTTGGGAACCCTCTCGGGGTTCCAATCTGAATTCTCACCCATGAATCGGCAGATAGTCGTCCCCCTCAGCCACGGCGTCAATCCGCCTGCGACCCAGATCATCGCGCGGTGCATTGAGTTGTTGTATACGTGGCCCGCGTCTCGTAGTATGCAGCCCCTAGCCTAGTCCTGCTGGCCTTGTCGTCGTGTGGTGACTATGGTTTCCAACCCCCTGCCATCGCGATATCGAATCATCGAAGAAGTCGGCCAGGGCGGCATGGCCATCGTCTATCGGGCGCAGGACGAGACCCTGCGGCGCGAGGTTGCGGTCAAGGTCCTGCACCCGCACTTGCTCGCCGAGGCGGAATCGCGCGCGCGCCTGCAGCGCGAAGCGCGGGCGGTTGCCAAGCTGAAGCACGACTGCATCTTGCAGATCTTCGACTACTCGGGAGACGACGCGCTTTCGTCCTACATCGTCACGGAATTCATCGATGGCCAGACCCTGAAGCAGTTTCTGGCCAATCGGAAGTTGCCCGTGCCCGAGCTGGCTGCGCTCATCGTGTTGGAAGTCGGCGATGCCTTGGCCCACGCGCACTCGCTGGGCATCATCCACCGCGACGTCAAGCCCGAGAACGTGATGGTCCGCAAGGACGGGGCCATCAAGCTGATGGACTTCGGCGTAGCGCAGGTAGTCGACCTGGAACGGATGACCGTGACGGGGCAGATTCTGGGCTCGCCGGCCTACATGGCGCCCGAGGTGCTCGATGGCAAGACCCTCGATTTCCGCAGCGACATCTTCTCGCTGGGGGTCATGTTGTACCAGATGGCGACCGGCGTGTTGCCCTTCGCTGGCAAGAACCCGCACGAGGTACTGAAGCGCATCGGCGAGGGCCGTTTCGCCGACCCGCGCACGGTGAGCCCGCGGGTGTCAGACCATTTGGCCAAGGTGATAGCGCGCTCGTTGGCGCGAAATCCCAACGATCGCTTTCCGCGCATTGCCTTGATGCTAGATGACCTATGCACCTATGTTGTCAGCGCTGGTCTCGAAAACCCGCGCGAAGAGCTGCGCAAGTACTTCACCGCTCCGGAAACCTATGAGAAGGGGTTGGACCACCGGCTCGCCACCGCTTTGGTGGCATCCGGCCAACAGGAGCAAGCTACTGGCCGGACGGCTCGCGCGCTGGAACTGTGGAACCGCGCTCTGGCCCTGGAACCGGAGAACTCCACGGTGCTGGCGGAGTTGCGCCGGCTGGAACGAGGTGCACGCCTCCGGCGCTGGGTGACCGCGGCGATCGTCGCGGCGCTGCTTGCTGGGATCGGGTCCGGCACGTTCGCAATATGGCGCCGCGCCATGCGGGCACGGCAGAGCGGAAATGGCGAGCGGACCGTCGCCTCCCTGCACACACCCGGCGCGACCGGCGCAATCGCCGCGGGAGGGCCCAAGGCACCCGAGTCTCATCCCAAGCTGGCAGCCCGCCCGCAGGTTGTTCCCATTCCAGCGAGCCACGCGCCCCGGGAGCCGAGAAGAGTCGCGCCGCCTGCCGAGCGGGCCGACCCGCGCGAGGAGACCGCTCCTGAGTTGCGCGCAGCCGCGGCCAACCCGCAGAAGGTGGAGCTGACCCTAGGACCCCATCCCCCAAAGGTCGAAGTCTGGATGGATGGCCAGAAGCGCTTCGATTTCGGACCCCGGCAGGACCGCATCGTGATTCCCTGGGACGGGCCTCACACCTTGGAATTCCGCAACGACTCCTGCTGCAATCGCAAGCAGGTCACGGTCGGGCCACAGGCCTACCGGCCGCCTGGGGATCATCTATACGTGAATCTCGACCCCAAACCGGCCCGCTTGGCGGTAACCCTGCAGCCGGCGCGCTCCGATGCCAGCATACTGCTGCGCGAGGTGGGCGATGGTCGGGCCAACCCGTGGCGCACGACGGTCCGCCCGGGTGAAAGAGTGCCGGTTCCGTTTGACGCCGGCGATGAGATGCGAAAGAGTCTGGAGGTCGTGGTCTTTCTTGGCGACAAAACGCTCACCGAACGAGTCAACATCACCGCGGGGGAATCGCGGCAAGTAACCGTGCGTTTGGACCAGTAAAGTGTGTGCGGGAATCGTCTTTCTTCTGCTCTTCCAGGCAGCGCCGCAAGCCGTTCCAGCACCGGCGGCCGACCAGCTTCAGCGCGGCAGGATCTTCTTCGATCGTGGCGAGTACGGCCGGGCTATCGAGATCCTGCGGCCCCTGCTTTACCCTGAGATCCGCCTGGAATCAGAGGGCCAGATCGTTCTCGCCTACCGAATGCTCGGGGTCGCCGAGGTTTTTCACGGGGACAATGAGGCTGCTGCCCAGGAGTTCCGCAAGCTCCTGCAAGTGCAGCCCCACTATCGCTTTGACCCCTTGCTCGATCCGCCCCAGGTGGTGGACCTTTTCAATGGGGTTCTGCGCACCCACGAAGCCGAGGTCGCGGCGCTGGAGAAGAAGCAACGGGAGGCGGCGCTGGCGCGGCAGCGCGACCGCGAAGAGTGCGAAAAGCTGCGGGCCGGGCCCACCGTCGTCGAAAAGCGCTTCGGCCGCAACTCGTTTGCGGTCAACCTGGTCCCGTTTGGTGCGGGACAGTTCCAGAATGGCCACCGGCGCAAGGGTTGGACCTTCCTGACCGTAGAGGCCCTGCTGGCCGCGGTCTCGGTGGCGGCATTCTCGACCAACTTCGCCCTGTACGGGTCGAACCCAACCCGAAAATGTCGGACTGACACCGGGGCCACCCCCTGCCCGCCCCAGGACATTGACCATACCGACGAGAATCGGTCGCGTTGGCTGATGCGTACCCAGGTGGCCAGCGGGGCGGCGTTCTTTGTCGCCGCAGCCTTGGGCATCGCCGACGCCATGTACTACTATCGGCCAGAAACTGCTTTGGCGCTAGCGCCTGCAGACCAGCCGATGGCAAAGTCAAGCGTGCCACACTTTTTTCCGGTCTTGCTGGGCGACGCGCTTGGCCCCGGTCTGTACTTCCGTTTCTGACCGGAAACGGAGAAACTGCGACTCATGGCGACCCTACGCATCCACATGCCCGGATCGGGCGTCAAGGTGTACCACATCTACAAGAAGCTCACTTCGCTGGGGAAGGGTGAAGGCGTCGACATCCTTCTGCCTGATCCCCTCTTGGCCGACACGCACGCGCACATTCACTTCGACGGCCGCGACTTCAACCTCGCGGTTACCGACAAGGATGCCGACCTGCACGTCAACGGGCGGCGGCGCAGCAAGCACCGTCTAGCGCAAGAGGATCGCATCCGGGTGGGCAGCGTGGAGCTGGAGTTCTCCCTCTACGACGAGCCGGTCACCGACGATGTCGCCGCCAAGACCATGGCCGAGCTGAACTCGTACAAGCGCCTGTTTGAGTTTTCGCAGAAGCTGATGGCGAGCTACGAGATTCCGACCCTGTTCGATCAATTGCTCGATGTGGTGATTCAGGTCACCAACGCCGACAAGGGTTTCATCGTGCTGGTCGAGTCGGGTGAGCCAGTGGTCAAGGTGGCGCGCAACCTCCGCCATGAAACCATCTCGGACGCGGTTCGCCATCTATCCGACGCGATCCTGGCCCGGGTGATGGCGACCAAGAAGTCGCTCATCATTTCGGACGCGCTCAACGACACCGACTTCAAGGATTCGCTCTCGGTGATGAACCTACGCCTGACCTCGGTCATGTGCGTGCCCTTGCTCGAGCGCGGCAACTTGATCGGAATCATCTATGTGGGCAACGACAACGTGGCCCAGCTCTTCGACGAGGCGGCGCTCGAGATCCTGACCATCTTCGCATCGCAGGCCTCGCTGCTCATCCGCAACGCGCTTCTGGTCAACGAGTTGCAACTCGACAAGCGATCGTTGCAAGAACGCATCGAACGCATGCGCTTCGGCGAGATCCTGGGTTCCTCGCCTGCCATGCAGGAAGTCTTTCGCAAGGTTGAGCGAGTGGCCGGCACGGACATCACGGTGCTGGTCACCGGCGAAACCGGGACGGGCAAGGAGCTCATCGCGCGCGAGATCCACAACCGCTCGCCCCGCGCCAAGGGTCCCTTTGTCAGCATCAACTGCGGCGCCATTCCCGAGAACCTGCTCGAATCTGAGTTGTTCGGCCACGTGCGCGGGGCGTTCACCGGCGCGGTGGCCAGCAAGCCCGGCCGTTTCCAGGTGGCCAACAAAGGCACCCTGCTGCTCGACGAGATTGGCGAGATGCCGGTGTCCCTGCAGGTGAAAATCTTGCGCGCTCTGCAGGACCGCACGGTAACCCGCGTGGGCGACACCGCAAACGAGCCAATAGACATCCGGGTCATCGCCGCCACCAACCGCGACCTCGAGGCCGACACCAAGGCCGGTCATTTCCGCGAGGACCTGTACTACCGGCTCAACGTTGTGCACCTGCTGCTGCCGCCGCTGCGCGATCGCGGTGACGACGTCGTGGTGCTGGCACGCTACCTCATGTCGCGCTTCGCGCAGGAGCTGGGCAGCAAGGTGCGCGGCTTCACCCCTGGCGCAATTTCCGCGATCAAGCGCTACCCCTGGCCGGGAAACATCCGCGAACTGGAGAATCGCATCAAGAAGGCGCTGGTGCTGGCTGACAAGGCCCTGCTCGGCCCTGACGATCTCGGCATCGTCTCCGACGAGCTACCCGCCATTCTCACCCTGGCTGCCGCGCGCGAGCGCTGGCAGCGGCAGTACATCAATGAAGTGCTCAGCCTCAACGGCGGTAACCGCACCCGCACCGCGCGTGACCTTGGTGTGGATCCGCGCACCATCTTCCGACACCTGGAGCGCGAAGAATCGACCGCGGGCGTGGACGACATCTTGCCTCCCAGCGACGACACGTGATGTGGCTACTTAAATGGGAACCCTCAAAGGGTTCGCTCCGCCCTTCGGCCCCCCACGCCCACCCCTACCCTGCTCGCTGTGCTCGGCCTCGCCAAACCCTCCCGCGATGGTCCGCGGCCGGCGAGGACGCGCGCGAAAGCGCGCGGGGTGGGCAGGGTGGGCTGTCCGTCCCGAAGGCCGGCCGGCTCTCCACGCGACTCTGCTTCTTTCGCCGAGCTTGGCTGGCTGCCCTGCCCCTCTGGGCCTGCGCCTGCGTGGTCCCGCTGGCGCCGCAGTTCGAAGATCCTGCGGGAAACTATCCACCGTACGTCATAGGCAGCAGCCCGCCGGCTGGCGCCGAACTGGCGGCTTCTGCGCAGCCACCGACGTCTGCGGACACCATCGAGGTCACCCTGGGCGACCCCAACCTAGAAGACAAACTGGTGTGCCGTTGGATCATCGACTACCCGCCCTATGACGGGTTCCTCTCGCGCGTAGCACAGGAGGTCACTCTGCCAGCCACCGGGGCTGTCAAGCGAGAGGCCATTCTCTTTGCGCCGAGTTGCGCGGACATCCAGAGCGGCTCGGGGCTACCCTCGCATCGTGTGACCCTGTCCGTGGCGGATCGGCCTTTCTGGCTGCCCGAGGAGGCCCCTGACCCTAACCTGCCTCTGGACTCGGTGCGTGACGAGGGCTTCGTAGTGCGCACGACCTGGATCATGGATCTGGCGTGCCCGTAGCGAAAGCTAGCTCCTTCGCACAGAGACCACAGATGTGCAGAGAGGGATGGTAGGGAAAAAAGGCTGGACTTCTATTGGGTCCCAACCCCTTCTTCCTTTCCGAACCTTCGTGTTCTCTGTTCCCTCTGTCGCGAGAAAAGCCAACTGAAGTTTGACAATCGGCCCCAGGCCTCGTAGCCTGTACCTACTCGTCGGCGCTCCGGCGACGCGCGCTCCTCGCTGGGAGCCCCCTTCGATGGGCAGGGGTCGATTCCTCGTCGCCCCCGCAACACAGTGTCTTTAGCCACCCCACCCCAAGAATTCCGCCAATATCGCAGACTGGTTTCCTGGACGATTCTTTCAGTCATCGCGCTGGGTAGCCTGTACCTTCTGGTGTCGGTGAGCGTCGGCCTGTACCGGCGGCGCCACGCCTTGCCCACCGGCGACGAGGTCAGCGCCCAGGTTTCGCGGGCCGAGGTTGCAAGCTGCTTCGCTGAGCTGCGGGAGGTGTCGGTCGCGCTGCGCAAGTACCTGGAACGATCGCACCACCTACTTGCCAACGACGACGCCGATGAACTGCAACGCTGGGCTGACGAAGGCGCGGTTTGGCGGGCACAGTGGATGGGACTGGGGCGACGCTGCCGGTTGGCAGCCGGAACGCGACCCACTCAGATGCGCAAGGAAATGGAAGCTATGGCCGCAGCTCATGAAGAGCTGGGCAACATTCAAACGACGTACACTGAGGCGCTAAAACGATTCGCCAAGGATTTGGTCCCACGTCTGGGCCGCCTTGACAAGCGCCTTGCGAAACTCGGCGAAGCCATTGGTACGACTGGCTCGCCATCAGGAGACAAGGAATGATCGATCAAGCACAAGCCAGAGACAACACCGACGCCCCGTCTGCCGCCCCAGTGGCCGGCGACAGCGCCGCGGAAAAGAAGCCTGCATTCACCGACATGGGCCTGCGGCAAGAGGTCATGCATGCGCTAGCGGACATGGGGTTTTTGGAGCCGATGGAGGTACAAACCGTCACTTTCCCATTGGTGCGCGCCGGCCGCGACATCATGGTGCAGTCACGCACCGGCTCGGGCAAGACGGCGGCCTTCGCCATTCCCTTCGCCGACTGGGTGGCCGACCCCAAGGAAAACTATGCGCAGGCCATCGTTCTTTTGCCAACCCGTGAGCTGGCCTTGCAGGTCGCGGCTGAGACGGCACGCATCTGCGCCAATACCGGCCTTACGGTGGTTCCCGTCTACGGCGGCGCGCCCATGGGTCGGCAGATCGAACAGCTGCGCGCGGGCGCCCAGGTCATCTGCGGTACGCCCGGCCGCATTCTCGACCACATTCGCCGCGGCACCTTGCAGCTCGACCGCATCAAGTGCGCAGTGCTCGACGAGTGCGATGAGATGCTGTCTATGGGCTTTCAAGAGGACATCGAGAACATCCTCAGCGAAACGCCGCCCACGCGGCAAACTTTGCTCTTCTCCGCCACCATTCCCGAGGGTATCCAGCGACTTTCCCGCCGCTTCATGCGCAACCCCGAGACGCTGAAGTTGTCCGCCGATTTCATTGGCGTGCACGAGATCCGCCACACCTACTATTCGATCCCAGGCGGCCAGCGCGAAGCCGAGCTTCTGCGTGTGCTCGCCTTCGAGGAGCCCGAACGCGCCGTCATCTTCTGCAACACCCGCGACGAGACCGGCCGGGTCGCCGAGTTTTTGCGCAAGCAAGGAATGGTCGCTGAACCTATCTCGTCGGATCTTTCCCAATCCGATCGCGAGCTGGTCATGCAGCGCATGCGCGCCGGCCAGATCCGCTTCTTGGTCGCCACCGACGTCGCCGCCCGTGGCATCGACATCGAGAACCTGCCCTGCGTGATCAACTACACCTTCCCGGAATCGCCCGAGATCTACATTCACCGCACGGGCCGCACCGGTCGCGCCGGGCGCAACGGGCACGCCATTTCGCTCATCGGCCCGACCGAGGTCGGCTCGTTCTACTACCTCAAGCTTCTCTACAAGATAAAGCCCGAAGA
>PMJO01000202.1 GCA_003158455.1 Myxococcales bacterium
TCGCTGAGTTCCAGATCCTCGACGGTGCCGCGCTCACGGATGAGGTCCATCACTGTGTTCTGCGCCTTCGCGTGCAGCATGAGACGGGTAGAGTCCGCCTTGGGGTCGCAGCCAACGATCATGATCTTCTTGCCCAACGAAACCAAACCGGCGACGGTGTTTTGTGTGGTGGTCGACTTGCCGATCCCGCCTTTGCCGTAAATTGCGATCTGTCTCATGGTGTCCTTCCTAATGTGAGGCCTGGTAACATCACCTGACCAATGCAAACGAGCTGCCAGTCACGCGAAGGCGCAGACTGGCGAGCACAAACGCGCTGAACCCAACGACTTGCCTTGCTGGTCGGTTTGCGACGCCGCGACGCCAGGGGCACAGAAGCTACATTCGCGTAGGATCTGGCTTGGACGGGATACGCTCGCGTAGGGCCGGGGTCGAAGAGATGATCCGGCCTGCCGCTTGGGTGCGCCGCAGTTTCTCGAGGTCGACGCGAAAGCGCGCCACCCGAAGCCCCATGATCCGCTCGGAGATGCCGAGCTTGCGCGCCGCCTCAGCCATGTTGCCCCGGGCGCTCTTAAGCGCCTCCACGATCATCTCGCGCTCCACACTGTCGAGAGTACTCCGAAGTTTTCCACGCATGGGTGTATGACTCGCCTCTGCGGTCTGCAGGGTCGGCGGCAGATGATGCCCGTGGATGACCCCGTCGCTGGACAGGAGGACCGCACGCTCGATCACGTTCTGCAATTCGCGGACATTGCCTGGCCAGTGGTAGGCGACCAGCATGTCGATCGCAGGTGTGGAAATGCGGCGCACGGGCTTATTGGCTGCCTTGGCAAAGCGCTCGACAAAATGATCCGCCAGTTGCAGCACATCGGTGCGGCGATCGCGCAGCGGTGGGACATAGAGAGGAAACACGTTCAGTCGGTAGAAGAGGTCTTCGCGGAATTGGCCCTGCTGAACCAGTTGCTCCAAGTCACGGTGGGTTGCGGCGA
Source organism: Myxococcales bacterium (assembly GCA_003158455.1). Classification (GTDB taxonomy): domain Bacteria; phylum Myxococcota_A; class Polyangia; order Fen-1088; family Fen-1088; genus Fen-1137. The sequence continues at coordinate 987 of PMJO01000202.1, forward strand.
TGACGCGAACGTCAACGTGAAGGATCTCGTTGCCCCCCAGACGCTCGAATTCCTTCTCCTGCAACACCCGCAGCAGCTTGACCTGGGTTGCGAGCGGCAGATCGCCAATCTCGTCGAGAAAGATCGTGCCTCCGTTGGCCAACTCGAAGCGGCCTTTGCGCCGGGCCACCGCCCCGGTAAAGGCGCCGCGTTCGTGGCCAAAGAGCTCGCTTTCTACCACGCCGTCGGGCAGGGCACCGCAGTTCACCCGCACGAAAGGCTTCTCGGCGCGCGGGCTGTTGTAATGAATGCACTGGGCGACCAACTCTTTGCCCACTCCGCTTTCGCCACGGATCAGCGCCGTGGTCGCGCTACCCGCGACTTGCGCAATCTCGGCCAGCACGCGGGCCATCTCGGTCGAGTTGCCGATGATGTTCGCCGGCCGAAAGCGTTGGGCCAGCTCGCCGTGCAGACGCGCATTTTCGCGCTCCAATGACTCGAATTGTTCGCGCGCCGCCTGCCGCATTCGAACCGCCTGAGCGAGCATGGAGGCAATGATGGTCAGTAGACGAACATCCTCGTCGAGAGAAACTTCATCGTGTGACAGTCGGTCCACGCTGAGCGCGCCCACAACCTCCTTGCCGTTGATGATGGGAACACAGATGAAGGAGACCCTGCCGCTCTCGCTGGTGCGGTTGCGCCGACGTGCGCGCGTGCGGTCAAGAAACAGCGGCTCCTCGACCACGTCGGGCACGATGGCAGGCTCGCCCGTCGCGATCACCTTGCCGGTGATTCCTTCGCCGAGAGCGTAGCGTCCGCGTTCCATCTCGTGCGGGCTGAGACCGAAGGCGTCCTCGATGACGATGGCGCCGGTAGCACGATTGAGAATCGTGATGGTTCCGCGCAACATGCCCATCCGGGCGGCCATTCGCTGCAGAACGGGCCCGGTCACCTCGTTGAGCGCTACGGTGCGGGTGAGCTCTTCGCTCACTTCAAGAAGAAGGTCTAGGTCCTGCCTGCCTCGCAAATGACGATTTTCTAGTATTTCGGGCATATTGGATGGCGTTGCTGAGTTTGCTTGCACACCTATCTTAGCGGCCCCGAGTCGGGCCTGCGCTCCCCAAATGCCCCGCTCAAGCACATTTTACCGAGATAGAGACGCCCCGGAACCTGGCGTTCCCCTCACGGTGCACCCATGTTTACCTGGCGGACACGTAGCGGTCCAAGCTGGCCAATTCTCTCTCGCGGGCGCTTGGGTGATGCGCACGCCGAGCGCCGCCTGCACTGGAAAGGTCTGGCCATGTCCGTGCTGCCCGTGCGTGGGGGCGCTGGCGAACGAACCGGGCCCGTGATGGCCCAGGGCGCACGCTTTTCTTGGCACGTGAGGTGCATCGCTTGCGTGCGATGCCACCTGCGTTGAAGGTCAAGACTGGTGAGACCCTCGATGGCCGCTTCCTGCTCAACGAGGAGATCGGACACGGGGGAATGTCGACCATCTTCAAGGCCTCGGATCTGCAAGACTCTGGTGAGACCGTGGTGGTCAAGGTCCGACTCCCCGCCTTTTCCAGCGGCGTGGGCGCGTGGTCCATGTTCGAGCAGGAAGAGGCAATCGGCCGCCAGCTCGACCATCCCTTCATCCTGAAGTTCCTTCCGCTGGCTCAAGACAGGCGACGGTCCTACGTGGTCACCGAGTACGTACCTGGCCGAACCCTGGCCGATCGGCTCGGCGACCAAAATCCCCTCCTCGAACAGGAGGCATTGTCCATTGCCAGCCAGATCTGCGCAGCGCTTGACTACATTCACGATCGCGGATTTGTGCACTACGACCTGAACCCAGCCAACGTGATGTTGTGTCCCGATGGAAGCATTCGTCTCATCGATTTCGGATTGGCCCACGCTGCGGAAACAGCCCGATTCACGTTATCCGGCGCTCCGCCCGCGATCGGATCATCGGACTACCTTGCGCCCGAACAAATCAAGCGCAAACGCGGACGCAGGAGTGCGGACATCTATGGTGTGGGCGCCATGCTCTACCAGATGCTGACCGGACAGCCGCCATTCCCTGGGGACGATCCGTTCACGGTGGCCAGCGCACGGCTGCTTGGCGACCCACTTGCGCCACGCAGCCTGAATCCAGAGATCTCCCGCCAAGCCGAGGACATCGTGCTGCGAGCGTTGCGGCGCGATCCAAGCAAGCGCTACTCCACAGCGCGAGCGATGAAGGCCGATCTCGATCATCCCGAAGGAGTTGCGGTGACCGGCTTGTGCGACCGTTTGCGGCCGGTCACACGCTGGCGCCGCAGCCTACGCATCGCCCGCTACATTGCCATAACCTTCCTCTTGCCCGTCGCTTCGCAGGTCGTCTTGTTCCTGCTCCTGTGGCGCCACTTCGCGCACAGGCCGTAGCTTGCATTTTGCGACAAAGGGCTGCCCGAGGATTGCATTCTGCACGGCAGTTAGGCACGACCCCGCTAGATCGTTGCCGCACTGCCCCCTACTCCTTGGAGAAGCGTCCGTCTGCCTTCAACGGGCCCCGGGCAATCGCGGCATCGTCAAGCCAACCCACCCGCAGGCCGATGTAGGCATCGTATTCAGGGACGTAGGGCTTGATGTCAAGCAATGGTGTCCCATCGAGGATGTCAATCTCAGCCACATGCAAGGTCGTTCCTTCCACACCAAGCAGGCGCACGGGCGATAGACCGATGGGATTGATGCGGGCGGGAACCCGTGTAGCGAACACGCCATGCTCCCGAGTCTCCCATTGGGGAAGGACACGCAACTTCGCAGCACAAGCCCGGTCGAACCAGTAGACCAGCCAGACCCGCTCAAAACCGCCCAGGTCGGCCAGCCCTTCCGCGTAGGGCGCATACACCTCCACCGAGCCCTCCACGCCCTTCGCGCTGTATGGCTGGATCGGTGCGCCCTCTTGTTGGAAGAACGGGCTGTGAATGATGCCAATCGGCGTGACCGTCAGACGGGTACTATCGATGCTCATGGTGTTGGGGCTGGGCGACAGCGGCCGATTGCACGCCGTGTGATTGAACGAGCAACGCGGTCCATCCGCAGAAGCCCGCCGTGACGAGGACGAGGCCGATGGCGGTGCAGATGGCCCGCACAGCCGGTTGTTCCTGTATCTTGGGACGGGAGACAACGAAGCGAAGCGCGGTCAAGATGCCATTCCCGACGTGCAGCGCCGCTGCCCAAAGCGCGATCACGGTAAGAGAAGCCAGGCCCAGCTCGCTGGCCCATGGTCCAGTGGGACCAATCACTGCACGCGACGCCGAAGGCACCGCCTGCGCAACGTCAAAGGGAGCGACCACCTTTGCAAGAAGAAGATGAATGGTCAGGAAGAGCAGAATGACCAGGCCGGAAAGTCTCTGCGCCCACGGTGGCAAAGGGCCATGTCGACAGTGACCGCGCAGTCCCCCACGGGAGATGCGAATGAGACCGGTCGCGATCTGCACGGTCAGCGGAAGGCTCACCATTATGAGAGACAGGATCTTCGTGAGATCAGGCCGTCCATGCAGCCAAGCCAGCAGCGATGAATAGCGCGTCGGGCGCATCGCGAGCGCATTTATCCCAAGATGCAAAAGAACGAAGCCGGCAAGGTACAGTCCCAGAATTCCATGGATCCGACAAAGACTGCGCGAATGACCGCCGCCGCCTTGGCTATGCGACGCGCCCGCAGAGCCACACCCACAGGCCGCGCCGGCAGCGCAGTTGCAGCCCGCGCTGCAGGAATTCTCCGCTGCCATCACTCTGCCCCAGGTCGCACGTGGCAATCTTACTTCCCGATCATGACGTCGGTGGCCTTGATGACGACAACCACCGCATCACCGATCTTGAGCGCCAGGCGATCGATCGAGGACAGACTGATGGAAGAAGTCATCGTTTGACCGCCGACATCCACAATGACCTCGCCCATCACGGCGCCACGGACGATCTGCTTGATCGCTCCCTTGAGCTGGTTCCTGGCACTGAGTTCCATTGTCTAGAGTCCTTCCATGCGGGCAGCGGGTTGAGACCCCATCCGCGTATAGCTGTTTCGTTGCTTTTCGCCAGTAACTGTTTGGTTGAAGCATCCTGGTGTCAAGTCAAGTCCTCACTCTGAAAGAAGAGTTAACCGGTTGGAAACGGAAGCTGCGCCGCACGCTGAATCTGTTCAGTCTGTTTTTCGGGGAAGTCGGGTCAAATATCTCTGATGGGGCAAAAGCTTCCCAATTGAGAACGGGTTGTCTCGCCATTGTTTCCGACGTTTCGTGGCAGTTGCTTCCCAGCAAATCTGGCGGAAACTCGGGCCTCGACCCATTGTGGAACCGTCTTCGGTCTGCTTTGGTAGTTGCACAGGAGGCGACGCTATGAAATCGATCGACGTTATAATAAAGCCATCCAAGCTCGAGGACGTGAAGAAGCGAATCCGGGAGGTTGGGGTCAACGCCATGACGCTGTCTACGGTCACGAATTGTGGGGGCACCGACGCGAGGCTGAGAATCTATCGCGGTTCGTCCTTCTTCGTGGACTCTGATACCAGGGCACGAGTCCAGATCATCGTCGAAGAGGAGATGGTGGGGCCCGTTGTGGAAGCCATCGTGGCCACCGCAAGCCCCGGGGAGATGGACGCCGGCACCATCTCCATCTACCCAGTGACTGAGACAATTCGCATACAAGCCGACGCGCGTTCCTACGTTGCGGGCCGAGAGCGCCAGTACGACCACGCCAAGGTTGCTTGAGGTAATGCGGGAAGGCGCGCGGGCACGCCGCCAGGAGTGATATTGCGGCTTGCCTTGCTGAGGGTGGCGATGCGACAGTCTCCTCCCATGGCAATTGCTCTCGGCCGACTTCGCCGTACCGTTCCGATGGTTGTCGGTGTGATTGCGTTCGCGTCCGTCGGAGTACTTATCACGTGGGACTTCTTTCCTACGGGCTTTCCTTCGCGGGCTCACGAGGTCATTGGCGCCCTTCCACTCGGCTTGATCGCCGTGGCCTACCTCGCCCATCAAGCTGTTCACCGCCCCGACCGAAAACAGCTCGTCAAGGCCATTCTGTTGGCGCTTGCTTTCCTGTCTTGGGCTGCAAACCAATTCTGGCCAGACGCGCCTCAGGCGACGCTCTTCAACGACATCGCCATCGCTCTCTTCGTCTTGGACCTGCTTTGGGTAATTATCGGATGGCCATCAGATTCTGCAGAATCCGATTGATCGTGTCGCGTCCGATCTTGTAGCCGAGGTTCTGAGCACCCGCGAGCCGCGTGCTTGCCGCCGCCGGCGGGCGCTGGTTCACCGACAAGTTGCGCGGTTGTCACCCACCTGTCACACGAGTTGCGCATCGTGCAGGCAAGGAGATCACGATGCAGACATTTCAAATGGAAGGCGCAAGGAACAAGACGGGCAGCAAGAGCATCTTGAAGTTAATGGCCAAGTGGCTGACGATTGCAACTGCGCTGCTGGCGCCGCTTGCGGCTGCGGCCGGCGAGATCACGGTCAAGGGCTCGGACACCATGGTAATTCTGGGCCAACGCTGGGCCGAGGAATACATGGGCGCCCACCCGAAAGCGACGATCCAGGTGACCGGCGGTGGCTCGGGCACTGGGATCAGCGCGCTCATCAACGGCACCACGGAGATATGCCAGGCCTCTCGGCCCATGAGTGCCGCGGAAAAGGAAAAGCTGCGGGATCGCTATGCCACGGTGGGCGTCGAGATCCCGGTGGCGCGCGACGGCCTGTCGGTCTACGTGAACGCGAGCAACCCGCTGAGCGAGATCACGATGGATCAGCTCAAATTGATCTTCACCGGCAAGGTGACGAACTGGAAGGAGCTGGGCGGGCCGGATGGAAAGATCGTGGTGTACTCACGCGAGAACAGCTCGGGCACCTACGTGTTCTTCAAGGAGCATGTTCTCAAGAACGCCGACTACACGGTGCGGGCGCAAAGCATGCCGGGCACGGCAGCGGTGGTTAATGCGGTGGCGAAGGAGAAGTTCGGCATTGGCTACGGCGGTGCGGCCTACGCCAAGGGCATCAAGGTGCTCAAGGTGAAGCCGGACGCTGGCAGCCCGGCGGTTGCCGCGGACGAGGCGCATGTGAAGGACGGCAGCTACCCGCTAAGCCGGCCGCTCTTCTTCTACCTGCGCAACAAGCCGACCGGGGACGTGGGCGCGTTCGTGGACTGGGTGCTCTCGGCAGCCGGCCAGACCATCGTAACCAAGGTTGGCTACTACCCGGTGAAGTAGCTTCTTGTCACACGACTGTCACCGTCCGGTCACGTCGGCGTTGCCAGGCGTTGCTCCAATTTCACTAGACATGGCAACCAGCAGCGAAAGTCCCGTGGAGCGACCGCTCGACCAAGCCATGCTGGTCGGGCTGGGCCCATCGAAGCGGCCGTCCCTACCAACGCGCGGACCGCCGCCGGTTCGGTCGAGTGACCACGAGCATCACGGACGGGCTGAGCGGCCTCGGCTGGCCAGCCGACGTCCCAGGTTTCACGCGCTGGCCGAGATGGCGATTCGGGTCCTAGCTTTCAGCTCCATCGCCGCGATCATCCTGATCTTTGTGTTCATCGGCAAAGAGGCGTGGCCACTTTTGCACGACAGCGTGATTGGAAGAGAGGTAACCCTGGCGAAGATGTGGTTCGCCCAACAGTGGCCTGGGTACGATGCGCCCGAGCATATCTGGCAGCCGGTTTCCGAGATCCCCAAGTACGCGGCTTGGCCCTTGGTGGTCGGCACCCTGAAGGTGACGTTGATCGCCATGTTGGTGGCGGTGCCACTGGGCGTGGGCGCCGCTCTCTTCGTGTCGCAGTATGCGGGTCGTCGATTGCGCGAGATCGTGAAGCCGACGGTCGAGTTGCTGGCCGGGGTTCCCTCGGTGGTGCTGGGCTTCTTCGCCCTCATGGTGATGGCCACGTGGCTCCAGCAAGTTCTTGGTCTCGACTCCCGCCTCAATGCGCTGGTGGCGGGCGTGGCTCTGTCGTTCGCCATCATCCCGGTCATCTTCACCGTGAGCGAAGAGGCGTTCGGTGCGGTCCCCCGCAGCTACGTCGAGGCTTCCACCGCTCTGGGCGCGGCCCGCTGGCAAACCATCGTTCGTGTGGTCATGCCGGCCGCCGGGCCGGGCGTGGCGGCCGGCATCGCGCTGGGACTTGGGCGCGCGGTCGGGGAGACCATGATTGTGCTCATGGCGTCGGGCAACGCCGCCATCCTGTCGAGCAGCCCGGCGGATTCGGTGCGCACCGTGTCCGCGACCATCGCGGCCGAGCTGGCCGAAGTGGTCTTCGGCGGCGCGCACTACACCGTGCTCTTTTTCCTCGGCGTGCTGCTTTTCGGCTTCACGCTGGCCACCAACCTGCTGGGTGAGTTTGCCATCGGTCGCATGCGGCGGCGGCTAGGAGGAATGGCATGAAGGGCTCAGCCCGAACCACGCCTTGGCGCATCCGGCGGCTCGGGGACGTCGCTCTGGCGATGGGCACTGGCCTGGCCGCGGTGCTGGTGTTGCTGATCGTCGCGATCATACTGGGCGATGTTATTTACAACGGTGCTCCGCGCATGACGTTGACCTTTCTGACCCAGGCGCCCCGCGAGGGCATGACCGCGGGTGGGATCTTTCCCGCCATTTTCGGCACCGTGGCGCTGGTCGTGCTGATGACCATCGCGGTCTTGCCGGCTGGCGTGGCCACCGCAATCTATCTGTCGGAATATGCCAACCCGGAGTCGCGGGTGACTCGCCTGGTGCGCGTCGCGGTGAACAACCTGGCCGGCGTTCCGTCGATTGTCTTCGGACTCTTTGGGCTGGGATTCTTCGTGCAGTTCGTGGGCGTCGGGATCGACCGTGCTTTGTACGGCGGCCAGCGCGTCTTCGGCCAGCCGGCCCTGGTTTGGGCTGCTCTTACCATGGCGGTGCTGACCCTGCCGGTGGTCATCGTGGCCACCGAGGAAGCCTTGGCCGCGGTTCCGCGCGAGCTGCGCCTGGCCTCTGCGGCCCTGGGCGCCAGTCGCCTGCAGACCATCGCTCGGGTGGTCCTGCCGCAGGCCCTGCCGGGCATTCTGACGGGCGCCATTTTAGCCATCAGCCGCGGCGCGGGCGAGGTCGCGCCGATTCTGTTCACCGGCGTGGCGTATTTCCTGCCGAAATTGCCCGGCAGTCTGCACGACCAATTCATGCAGCTTGGCTATCATGTCTACGTCCTGTCCACCCAGTCGCCGGATGTCGATGCGACACGGCCCATCCTCTACGCCACCGTGCTGGTCCTGCTGCTGCTGACCTTCGCCCTCAATGCCACGGCGGTCGTAGTGCGGTCGAAGATGCGCCGCCGATTTGCAGGAGCTGTCTCATGAATGGCGACGCCGATTCCGGCGCAAACGCCGCGAAGATCAGTCTGTCGGTGCGCGACCTGGTGGTTTCCTATGGGGAAAAGCGCGCCCTGGGACCGGCCAGCATGGAAATCACGGAGCGACATGTCACCGCGTTGATTGGCCCATCGGGCTGCGGCAAGTCCACTTTCCTGCGTTCACTCAACCGGATGAATGACCTGATCCTGGGTTGCCGCGTGCAGGGCGACGTACGGCTCGACGGCCAGGCGATCTATGGTCCAGGCGTGGATCCGGTTGAGGTGCGACGTCGGGTGGGCATGGTCTTCCAGAAATCGAACCCGTTTCCCAAGACCATTTTCGACAACGTGGCCTATGGCCTGCGCATTGGCGGGATGCGGGACCGAACCGATATCGCCGGCCGGGTGGAACGCGCGCTCGGGCAAGCCGCCCTGTGGGACGAGGTCAAGGACCGTCTGGGGGAAAGCGCATTGGGACTGTCAGGCGGCCAACAACAGCGCCTGTGTATTGCCCGCGCTTTGGCGGTGGAGCCTGAGGTTCTGCTAATGGATGAGCCGGCCTCGGCGCTTGACCCGATTGCCACTGCCCACATCGAGGAACTGATTCACGAGCTGGCACGCGATTACACTGTGGTCATCGTGACCCACAACATGCAGCAGGCTGCCCGCGTGTCCGACTACACAGCATTTTTCTACATGGGCGATCTGGTGGAATTCGCCAGCACCGACACCATCTTCACCCACCCCAGCCAACCTCGCACCGAGGACTACGTCACCGGCCGCTTTGGGTAGGAGAGGGACATGCACGCACGCGAGCACACCGACCAGGAATTCGAACAGGAGCTGCGCCACCTGCGCGAGCAGCTCCTGCTCATGGGAAGTCACGTGGAAGGGATCATCGGCTCCAGTCTGCGCGCCCTGGTGGATCGCGATTCCGATCTTGCGCAGCGGACCATTGCCGCCGACCGCGTGGTCGATCGGTTGGAGATCGAAATCGACAGTCTTTGCCTGCAGATTCTCGCGCGCCGCCAACCGGTCGCCTCGGACCTGCGCTTTGTCACCATGGTGCTGAAAGCGGTAACCGACCTGGAACGAATGGGCGATCTGGCGGTGAACATCTCCGAGCGGGTGTTGGAACTGAACCGCGAGCCTCCGCTCAAGCCCTACGTCGATTTGCCCCGCATGTCGGACGAAACCCAGATGATGTTGCGCGAGGCCCTGGATGCGTTCGTTGGCAAAGACGCTGATCGCGCCCGCCGGGTCATCGATCGGGACCAGATGATTGATGACCTGTACGCCCAGATCTTCCGCGAGCTGCTCACCTATATGATGGAAGAGTCCAAGAACGTCTATCGGGCCACCCGGCTGCAGTCGATCGCCAAGTACCTAGAACGCATCGCCGATCACGCGACCAACCTGGCCGAGATGGTGGTGTTCATGGTCAAAGGCAGCGACATTCGCCATCCCGACAGCCGCGCCGAGGGCGACAAGAATTAGGGAGTGTTCCCGATTGACGGCGGACACTGGCCCAGGCGGCCGCCCGGCGCTGGCGGTCGGCCAGGAGTGCTCCTCGGGGGACGTCCATCAACGGCCGCGCTGCGCGCGTCCATGATGGACTCGGTCGTCGCCTGGCATCCGGGCCTCGCGGACGAGGCCCGGAGCGGCTCCTCACGCCCCCTCGGAGTCACTCCTGTTCGCCCGCTGGCGCACCTCGCTGGCATCGGTGTCCAATTCAGAGTGCGCGTCCGCCGAGGGGCGCGCGCGTCGTCAGCCCGCAAGCGTCGCCCGTCTTGAGCTTGCGTCTGGAGAACAGGCCGCCTACCTGAAATCTGCCTGCCTGGCGAGGCCAAAGACACGCGAGACATGAATCATCTCGTAGAGCACGGTTCCGATTTGATACGTCGTCACGGCCCGCCAGCCGTCCGGGCTGTCCTGTTCCCGCCGAAGCAGAAACTCTGGCGAGGCATACCTTAGGGTACCCAGGAAGTACCTGCTCTTGGGGTCATGGGGAACGTCGGTAAGCTCAGAGTGCGTCTGCGCTCGGTTGCAAGCGAGCGTCAAGGGGACCATGGCCGAAGGCCGTTGGTCCCCGTCTGCCGAGCGCGCATGGACGCGCGCAGCGCGGCCGTAGGCGCGCGGCCGCCGAGGGGCGCTCCCGGCATCAGCCCGCCAGCGCCGAGCGTCCGCTCTCCACGATGCCTGGTTCATGCTCCGCGGCCAAATGGGTGGCGGCGAGGCTGGCCCCGCCGCCTTTACCTAACTTTACTTTTGCGCAAAACGCCCGCACAACTGGGGTGCCATCTTGGATACAGACGGGAGACGAAAAGGCCCGTCGCAACACAAGGAGGACACTATGACTGAAGGACAATCCATGAATTTGCGGCAATCGAGTAGGCGTCGCTGGTGGCTGCTGTTGGCGCTGCCCTTGGCTTTCGCTGGCGTCCTGGGCGCGCGGGCGTGGGCCTTTGGCGGCCCGGGCATGGGCGGCATGGGCTTCGGTCCCGGGGATGGCTCGCCCGCGGAGCGTGAGGCGTTCATGCAGCGCCGGCTAGACAAGGCGCTTGACCTGGTCAAGGCCACCGACAGCCAGCGAGCTTCGATCAAGCCCATCTTTCAGCAACTAGCCACTAATCTGAAATCCATCCACCAGCAGCACGCCCAGTTGCATCGGTCGATGATGGATGCTTTTGTGGCGACCACCCTTGATCCGGCTGGCATCGAGAAGCTGCGGGTTCAGGCTTCCGCGTTGATGGACCAGGCATCAAAGGCCATCACCGGGGCTCTGGTTCAGGCCGGCAATATCCTGACCGCAGACCAGCGCCAGACCCTGGTGCAGGAAATGCGCAGCCATGGTGGCCACCGGCACCACGGTTTCTAGCCAACCAGCGGCCGGACTCGGCTACCATGGGGAATACCTGCTAGCGCCGCCGCCCGCCGTCCACCCCCGCCATGCCAACCCGCGTTCTTTTGATCGATGACGATGCCCGCCTGGTCGAGATGCTGGGCGGGTATTTGCGGACGCATGGGTACGTCGTGGATTGCTGTGGCGACGGGGAAAGCGGGCTGCAGGCCCAGCGCCGCAGCGAGTACGACGCGGTCATTCTCGATGTGATGCTGCCCGGGATCGACGGGCTGGAGGTGTGCCGCCGCCTGCGCGCCTTTTCCCAGGTTCCCATCGTGATGCTCACCGCGCGCGGCGATGACATGGATCGCATCGTGGGGATTGAGATCGGCGCGGATGACTACTTGGCCAAGCCGTTCAACCCGCGCGAACTGTTGGCGCGACTGGCCGCGGTCTTGCGTCGCACGCAGGTGGGCGAACGCCAGGCGGCCGACCGGCTGCGGATAGGGCCATTGGAGATCGACCGCGCGGCCCGCGAGGTTAGGGTGCGCGGCCAGCGGCGCGAGTTGACCGGCCGGCAGTTCGACCTGTTGCTGTTGCTGGCGGAGCGGGCAGGGCGGGTGCAGACGCGCGACCAACTGATGGAAGCGCTAAAGGGCGAGGAATGGGACAACGTTGATCGGAGCATCGACGTGCACATCTCGCGCATCCGGCAGGCGATCGAAGACGATCCACGACATCCTCGGCTGGTGCAGACGGTGCGAGGCGCGGGCTATGTCTTGGCGCTGTTGCCCGGGAAAGCCGACGCGGGCGAGCCATGAAGCGGCGGCTCTATCACAGGCTGTACCTGACGTTTTTGGCCATCACGGTTCTGTCTTTGCTGGTGACCGCCTTGCTGGCGCGTGCCTTTCACGAACCACGCATCCCCGCCGGCCGCGTGTTGGCGCCAATCGCGCGTTCGCTGGTCTGCGAGGCGCCGGGCCCATGCCGGGGCGCAGAGGCACAGTTGCTGGAGACCAAGGCGCGTGAGCTGGATGCGGATGTCGTGATCTGGGATGCGGATGGTCGGCTGCTCTTTCATGCCGGTCACGCGCCCTCCGGGCCGTTCTCTCGCAGCGCTGATGGTTGGCAGCACGGGTTGCACGGCCCGGTCTGGCTGACCCAGCTCGGGGACGGCCGCACCCTCGGCCTGCGCGAACGCGGGCACGTCGGACCACACCGACCGCTGTTTGTCCCACTCTTGATCGCCCTGGCGGTGATGATGGCGATTGGGCTGCTTCCCCTGTCCCGCAGTATAACCCGCCGCCTCGAACAACTCGCCGAGGGCGCGCGCCGCTGGGGCTCCGGCGATCTCGGGCACCGCGTGCCGGTGGTCGGCCGCGACGAGATCGCCACGCTGGCCCAACGCTTTAATCAAACGGCTGCCGCCATCGAAGCCTTGCTCGCGCAGGAGCGCCAGATGTTGGCTGGCGCCTCGCACGAGCTGCGCTCGCCGCTGGCCCGCATTCGTTTGGCTTTGGAATTGCTGGCCGACGAAGCCGACCCAGGCAAGCGGGGCGAACTGGCGCGCCGAGCCGCCGACGATATCGTCGAGCTCGATGCCCTGGTGGAGGAGTTGCTGCTTTCCGCGCGCGCCCAGCCCGGCGTGCCTCGGCGTCCGACGGCCGAGATCGACCTTCTGGCCCTGGTGCGCGAGGAGGCCCAGACGGTAGGCGCCGAGGTCACGGGCGAGCCGCTCCCGCTTTTCTGTGAAGGGGCGATGGTGAGGCACATGGTGCGCAATCTTTTCGCCAACGCGCGCCTGCATGGCGGGGGTGGCTTGATCCGGGCAGAGGTGCGGCGGCTCGAAGCCCAGGCCGTGATCGCCGTGGAAGACGACGGCCCGGGCGTGCCCGAGAGTGAGCGCGAGCGCATCTTCGCGCCTTTCTATCGCTTGTCCGGGCCGCGGGGTCCAGGTGACGCCGGCCTGGGGCTGGGTCTGGCGCTCGTGCGCCAGGTGGCTCGCTACCACGCGGGCGACGTGGTGTACATCGCCCGCCAGCCCACCGGCAGTAGGTTCGAGGTCAGGTTGCCCATCAATCCGAACCAAGCCCTGTCGACCGCCTGAGGGCCGGTGAGCGATCAGCGAAGAGCGGCCCGCATGGGCTGGAAGTGCCCGCCGCGCGACTTTGCCGAGAAGAGATGAAGAGGGCCCGCTACTAGACGGATTGGGCCCTTGCTCGGTCGATGTGCTCTACGCGTCGGCGGGAGACGGCTGGGCGGGAGCTGCCTTGGGCTCATTGCCCATGCTGTGAACGAAGGGAGCGAACCACGCGGCCAACAGGCCCGGAATCGCGCAGAAGAGCACGACGGTGAAGAAGGTCGGGTAGCCG
>PMJO01000006.1:0-1272 GCA_003158455.1 Myxococcales bacterium
GACCTTGCTGAGCCCAAGGGGCTGAAGCACATGGTCAAGGCAATAGGAATCATGGTGTTAAAGCAAAGCATCATGCCAATTGTGCATCCTTCCCCTGGCCCGAAGGGAAGTGAGGTGTGCCCGATGTGCCATATTCGGTCGGGTTTGCCGAGCCAGATACCCGCAGCGCAGGCGGCCAGGTACGCAGGAGCGTAGACAACTGCAATGCGCATCCAGGTACCCTGCCTGCGCTGGGCAATGAGCATCGCCTCTATGGGCGAGAGTGCTAGCCGCCCGACCATGTACAGACTAAGCAGGGAGAGAAGCCAGCCAGATGAATGGTACTTCATTGGCAATAGCAGGCGGACGACAGGGCCTGACAGTACTGCCTGTAGTGCACAAACAGGAGCGCCGACCAGGAAGAGTGTTCTGATGGCGCGTTCGAATCCCTGTAGTTGGCGCTGAGGGTCTCCGTACAAAAGGGCGAGCGTGGGCAGCAACACCGCAGCCAGATTCGCCACTATGACTCTCGTGGGTTGGTCTGACAATTGGTGCATCAAGTAGAAGGCGCCCACCAAATCCGTGTTCGCTGTCATTCGTTCCAGGACCGAAAATTGGCCCACATAGGTAACCATCATGATGACGCTCGCCACCCACACGGTTGCGCTTGTTCCAAACAGGGACGGCCAATGGCGAAAGCAGGGCGAAAGCTGAACTTTGACGTCNNGACGCTATCCAGAAGATGGGTAGCCTGACGAGGGCGACAATGGGGGCAGGCAAGAGGATGCTGTAGGCGCCCCATCCAAGGAATCCGGCAAAGAGAATACTGAGCGCGAATGAAAGCAGGACACTAAGCATGCCTACTTTGGCGAGAAGCCCAAACCGCATCTGTGCGCTGAGTCGCGCCTCTGGCACGACCGCCAGCGATGCGAGCGGCAGCCCAAGTGCCGCGACCATCAGCAATCCCTTTATCTGGGGCTCATGATAGTACGCCGCCGCTATTGGAGCCGCAACCAGGGTGAGAGCTGCGGCGACGATCCCGATTGTACCCGACATCCAACAGGCTGGTGTCGCCCATCGCGAGAATTCGTCGTTCCGTTGAATCAGTGCTTGTCTCAATCCGAATTGTGGAAGCAATTGCGCAAATGTCGTGACGGTATACGTCAGAGCTACCAGTCCAAAGTCACGCTTCAGCAACAAACTGGCCAGGATCAATTGCCCAACGGCTGTAAGGGTCTTCTCTAGTAGACTCTGCGTGACATTCCAGGCAAAGCCGCGAGCAGCCTGCTGGCC
>PMJO01000006.1:1280-8272 GCA_003158455.1 Myxococcales bacterium
CATAGCAGATTTCCGTCGCTACCAGCATGAGGGGATCCCCGCTTCCCCGGGATGACCGGCGGCCGAGGCCCAGCCCCGGGGTAGGGGCGGCGGAGACGGGCTTGGGCCGTCCAGGTCAAGTTGCACCATGGCTGACCAGTCACCTTCCACCCTTGATGCGGGCCGAATTGCACCCTGGCGCAAAGCGGGCTAGCATTCGAGGCTTGGACACCGGAAAACAGGTCCCAGACGTCAAGGCGCCAGCCCCAACCGGGGGCGGAGGTGGGGGCACCGCTCTCCGCCTGATCGACGTCTGGAGGGCGATGACCAAGCGATGGCGCATGATCGTCGCCGCAACCGTGGTCGTGACCGCCCTGGGCTTCCTCTGGACGTACCGGCAACCGAAGATCTATGACGCCGACTGCAGTCTTGTCATTGAATCGACGGCGCCGCAGGTCCTCGAGAACGTGAAGGACGTCGTGACGCTGGGAGGTGGAGCGTACTGGTCAAACCATGAATTTTACCAGACCCAGTTCCGCATTATCAGGTCACAGGCGGTGGCTCGACGGGCTATTGCCGCCCTCGGATTGGCCGCCGATCCAGAGTACAGTGGCGTCGCGACCGAGTCAGAGCTCGCTGATGCCGTGCTCGACAAGATTCGTGTCGTGCCGCTGCGCGATTCCCACATCGCGTCGATCGTGGCAGAAGACAAGAAGCCCGAGCGTGCTGCCCAGCTGGCGAATGCGTTTGCCGACGCGTATATCGAGAGCAATCTCGACTACAAGCTTGATGGCACCAAGAACGCAAGCCTGTGGCTGGCGGAGCAGGAGCAGGACCTGCGGGCCAAGCTGGAGAAATCGGAGCTGGGCCTGTACCAGTACAAGAAAGACAAGAACCTGCTGGCCGTCAGCCTGGACGACAAGCAAAGCATGACCAGTCAGAACCTGGCGCACATCAACCAGAAGCTGGGGGATGTTCGCGCAAGGCGAATCGAGCTGGATTCAGCCCGCAAGATCATCGTGGCAGCGCGGGCGAACCCGCAAGAACGCGAGAGCCTGCCGGAGATCCGCCAGAATCCGGTTATCCAGAAGCTGCAGGAATCGCTGGTCGAACTGGGCGAGACCCAGGCGACCTTGGAGTCCCACTACGGCGACGAGCATCCGAAGTTGATCGCGCTGAAGCGCCAGGCCGCTGCGCTTCGGCGGGACTACGAAAAGAGCATGGATGAGATCCTGAAGTCCTTCGACATGCAGTACGAGGCGCTGGTGCAGACGGAAAGATCGCTGATGGCGTGGATGGAGCGGGAGAAAAAGGACGCCATCGAGCTGTCCAAGGTGGAGCTTGAGTACAAGCCGCTTGCCCGGGATGCGGACAACGCCGCCAAGGTCTACGGGATGGTCAACCAGCGGCAAAAGGAGGCCAATCTGTCGGGCCTCATGAAGGCGAACAACGTCAGGGTGCTGGAACGCGCGACGGCGGCACGCCACCCAGCCAAGCCTCGGGTCTCGGTCAACATCCTGATCGCGATACTGCTTGGCCTGCTGGGCTCATGCGCCATGGCGGTTGCCTTTGAAGTGGCCGATACGACGGTGAAGGGGCAGTCCGATGTCGAGCGCTCTCTGGCTCTCACCGTACTGGGCGTGATTCCCGTCGTCACCCCGACGGCCGAAGGACGCCAGACTGCTCCGGATGCCCTCCGCTCCAGGGACTTGCACGTGTTGCACGATTCCAAGTCCTCCGCGGCCGAGGCGTACCGTTCGCTGCGCACAAACTTGCTTTTCCTCTCGCCCGACAAACCCATTCGCACCCTGGTGGTCACCAGCGCCGGCCCGCAAGAGGGAAAGACGACCAGTGCGGTTGGCCTCGCCATCACCCTGGCACAGGCCGGCCACCGCACCATCTTGATCGACACCGACATGCGGCGGCCACGGCTGCACCATGTCTTCGGCCTGCCCAACGAGAACGGGATATCGAACGCGATCATTGGCGACGTCCCGGTCGACAAGGTTTCCCAGCACAGCGAGGTGACAAATCTGGATATTCTCACCTGTGGGCCAACCCCTCCCAACCCGGCCGAACTGCTGCACACTGAACGGTTCCGCCGGGTGCTCGCGGAGTGCGTTTCGTCCTACGATTGGGTCATCCTCGATTCGCCACCCACGTCCGCCGTGACCGATCCGGCCGTCCTGGGTAACGTCGTCGACGGCGTGTTGTTGGTCGTCAAGGCCGGTGCGACCAACCGCCACGCGGCCCTGCAGGCTCGCCGCCAGCTTGAGGCTGCCAAGGCGCGTGTACTCGGAGTCGTGCTCAACGAAGTCGACTTGAGCAATCGAGCCTACGGCTACTACTACTACCGCCGCACCTACTCGCGCTACGGGGCGTATGGATCCGGCGACACCAAGGCTGCCTAGCCGCGGCTGACGAAGCCTCCCCCGAACCTCTGGCCGCCCGTCAATCCGCGGCGCGCGCTGTAGTGAATCACGGCGGCGCCAGGAGAGCCTCTCGCCGTAGTTCTTCGCGACGGCGGGCGATCCGGTCGAGCGCGTCTTTCGCTGATCGATCCGAGGGAGCGAGTTGGGCGGCGCGGCCAAAGGCGCTCACTGCCACCTCCATCTGACCGGCCGCGTCCGCGACCTGACCAAGCTCCAGCCAGAGATACCCGTTGGACGCGTCCTGCGCCAGGGCGGCATTGTACTGGGATATTGCCTCCAGGCGATGCCCCATTGCGTTCGCCAGGCGCGCACCCCAAACGTATGTCTCGGCGGTCGGGCTGTTGGTCTCGATCAATACTCGGCGGAGCTCCTCGATTGCGCGGGCAGCCTCGGTCCATCGCCTGCGGCTGAAGGTATCCGCGACTCGCTCGTGCGCAAGCTGCAGGTCCGTCGGGTTGGCTTTCACGCCTGACTCTAGGATGGCCGTCGCCTCTTCCGGGCGCTTCTGGCGCTGGGCGAGATCTGCGCGCGCGGAGTACAGGCGTGCCGCCGTCGGCTCATGCGCTTGCCAGATGCTCAAGGTGGCCGCCGCCGCATCGAGGTCGCCGCCGGCCACCTCGGCCCGGTACTTGGCGGCGAAGTAGGGTTCTGTCGTCGCATGCGTTGCGGGGATCTGGGACAGGAGCTGGAGGGCCTGGGCGTGGGCACCCCGCGAGGTTAGCTCGTCGGCGATGGCGATTCGGATTGCAGGGTCGTCGACGTCCAACAGGGCAAAATCCTCCGGCGCTGCTCGCTTGCGGCGAAGTTCCGCCAAGGCCGAGCCTAGGGCTCGGTGGTCTGGAGATGGGTCACGCCTGATCATCTCGCGAAACTGGGCTAGCGCCTGACCGCGCAGACCCAGATCCCAGAGGGTGTCTGCCACCTCTGCATTGACGCCGGGACAGTTTGGGCACAGTCGAAGCGCCCGATTGAGCGAATCCAGCCGGGGACTGTGGCGGGCGTCATCCCCACGCAACGGTTGCGCCACAGCCTCGGCCAGGACGTAGAAGTAGTCCACGGGGTGGGCCCGCTGTGCCTCGCGCGCCAGCTCGATCCGCTGCGGTGGCTTCTGCGCATGGCGGAAGACGGTATCGAAATCCCGCGACATGGGCAAAGCAAGCGCGATGATTCCGGCAGCAAGACCGGCGATAGCCAGCAAGGGCATGCCGACGGTGCCGCGCGTCCGGGTGTCCTGGGATGGCCGGACCCGACCCACGGCCGTGCCCAAGATCGCCGCAAATGGCACCGCGATGCCCGACATCTCCAGCCCGAAGTCCAGCAGGTTGTGGGCCAGCACAGCCACTGCGCCGGCCACAAGAGCAGCTTCCGCTCGCCCCAATCCCGAACGCACGATTTCACGAATCAAGAATCCAGCCGCGACCAGGACGAGCACCAGGCCGACCCACCCTGTATCAATCAGAAGCTGGAGTGGGCCGTTCTCGACAAAGGGAAAGCGAAGCGAGGTGGGTGCCTTGATCGCTTGCGGGTTCTGGTAGGCGGGATACACGTATTCAAAGGCGCCTCGTCCGACGCCGGCGGGGTGCGCCCGGACCACCGACACCGCGTCCGCCCACAGCGAAGGCCTTATCTCTCTCTTCAAATCGGTGTTTGCCAACCGGTCCATAAGGGCGCCCGCGCCCAGGGCGCCCGCGAGAACGACCGCGCCAAACGTCGCTACAAGCAGGACCTTCTTCCAGGCTACGGTCCGATGTTGCGTCGGGTTTCCGTCCCCACCGCTGCTACGCGCCAGGACAGCGAAGGTAAGCCCCCCCGCAGCCAGCGCCAGCAGGGAAGCGCGCGACAGCGTCGAGACGGCCCCCGCGGCAAGCGCACCAGCGCCGGCAAGCCAACCCCACACCGTCCAGCGATTCCTCGCGAGCAGCGCCAGTGCGAGGCACGCGAACGCAGCCAGTTCCAGGAATTCCGCGGTGTGGTTCCGGTTGATGAACGGCCCCTCCACTAGCAGCTTGGATCCCGTCTCGAAGGCGCCGAAGATGCGTTCTTCTCCGATGGCGGCGTGCCCGAGTCCAAGGATGAGGGCGACGATACCGGCGCACGCCACGGTGTAGATCATGCGCCGGGGCACCCTGCGCCCGGAACCCAGGTGATAGGCGAACAGAAACACCGCCAGCACAGCGGCAGCCTTGCCCAGTTCGCGCCAGGTGGATGGGGTGTCCAGGCTCAACGCATGACCGTGGATGGGTTCCAACACATTGGCTAGCAGCTCGCCACCCGCCGGGTCGATGGCATTTCGAATGCTGGCTGGAAGCGGCACAAGCTGAAGAGCGCAGATCAAGACCAGAACCGCGGGCAGGATGGCCGATGCGCCCACCCGTATCCGTTCCCCCGCACGAAGCTGCCCGACGAACAGGGCGACCAGCGCGACACCCACGAGCGCAAACAGCGCAACCAGGGCAGGTCGATGCACGGTTCCCACCGCCAGCGGTGCCAGGAACACCGCCGCCGCCATGACCCACGCGCTCGCGTCGATGATGAGGTTCGGCCGTCTCCGCCGACGTTTGCCGCGTGGGCCGGTTTCCGGCTGCGGCGATTGCGGCTGGCTCAAGCGCGCCCCATCAGAACCGCCGCGTGTCCAGCGTGTGCAGAACCCGGGTTCGTGCTGTCGGCCATCAGGCTGGACCGGAACTAGAACATCCGCTCGTCAACCACCAGAATGTCGCCGGGCTGCAAGACGATATTGGGGGCCCTGCCTTCGCTTATTTCGGCGACCGGACAGTTGCGGCTTTGCACCGACCCCTTGGCCTCGCGCCGGAGCGTGACCGAGTTCTTCGCCGCGATACCGGTAAAACCGCCGGCAGCCGCAATCGCATCCACGATCGTCATCTTGGGGAAGTAGGCCACCGACCCCGGGCGCTGCACTTGGCCTATCACCGACACCTTGCGGCTGTTCCACTCCTTAACCATCACGGAAACCTGCGGCCGCTTGAGGTATCCATCCCGCAGCTTGCTCGCGATAAGCTCCTGCACGTCGCCGCTGCGCAATCCGACCACCGAGACACGCCCCACGAATGGATAGTCGACGGTGCCATCCGCCGCGATCCGGAAGGGACCCGAAAGGTCGGGCTCGGAGAACACGCGCACCTCGAAGACATCATCGATGCCCAGCCGCTCCTCGGGGGTGATGTCGACCGCTTCGACTGATCCCGGTGGCGGCATCTTGCGGCTGGCACAGGCACCGACAACCAGGACACACGCCAAGGCGAATCGCCGGGGCAACAAGCCCTTTGCGCCAACCGCCTGTAAGCGAGCAGTCATGTAGGCATCCAAGGTTACCGGAGGGACGGGTTCGTGTCGAGCCATCGCCCAAGCTGACACAGCGCGCTTTCACCTGGCCAGGGTAAATAGCCGGCCGCCGGCTCTTTGTGTCGCCTTGTGCAGCGCATCGTCCAACGACTTCCGCGTCGTGCGCGGCCGCAGGTCTACAACCGCGCGGATATCTCGAGGCACAACTAGCGCGGAATTGCGGATCCGAGGTTCCGCGCGGACCCTCACCCGCCGACCTTCGGTCGGCGGCCTCCCGCTGCGCGGGCGAGGCGATGCGGCCGCTGCCGCGGCTGAGGCCAGATGGATCGCGTGGTAGGTTCGCAGTCTGTGTCCTTGCCATTTCTAAGGTGTCACTTTAGATTTGTCCATTATGCGCAAGCTCACGCCGCGCCTGCTTATCCCGGTTGCCGAGGCTGCCAGCCGCGGCTTCTCTGCGTTGTTGCTCACGGGTCCGCGTCGCAGCGGCAAGACCACTCTCCTGCGGCTCATGCGGCCCAAGGCAGACTATCGCTTGCTCGAGGATCCTGACACCCTAGGACAGGTGCGGGATGATCCACGCGGCTTCCTCGATAGTCTGCGCTTCCCAACCATCCTAGACGAGATCCAGAACGCCCCGGAGCTGTTGCCCCATATCCGCAGTCGCATCGATGCGGCGCCTGGCCGCAAGGGACGCTGGCTGCTCACCGGCTCGCAGGAAGCCCCCCTGATGAAGGGGGTTACCGAAAGCATGGCAGGGAGAGTGGCTGTGTTCCAATTGCTGCCCTTCTCTCGCCAGGAACATGCGAAGGTTTCGCCCTTCTTGGGCGGTTTTCCCGAAGTCTTGGCCCGGCCCAGCTTGGCCGAGACCTGGTTTCGCTCCTACGTCCAGACTTACTTGGAGCGGGATGTGCGCGCCGTAAGCGACATACGAGATCTGTCCGTCTTCCGTCGCTTCCTCGGCCTGCTCGCGACTCGTGCGGGTCAGGTGCTCAACAAGACCGATCTGGCTGGTCCGCTGGGCGTCTCGGTACCGACAGTGGACACCTGGATTGGAATCCTGGAGGTCACGGGGCTGTTGTTCCTGGCCCAGCCGTTCACCGAGAATTTTGGCAAGCGGCTGACCAAGTCGCCCAAGGTCTACTTCTGTGACACGGGCCTGGTCTGTCACCTGCTTGGGCTGCGCAGCGCGACCGAACTTGCGCGTTCACCTTTCCGGGGGCCCATTTTCGAAAACCACGTGGCCTGCGAAATCGTCAAGGCCCAACAGCACCACGGGCG
>PMJO01000214.1 GCA_003158455.1 Myxococcales bacterium
ACCACCGCCACCGTGCTGGCGCAAGCCATCTTCCGCGAGGGCGCCAAGATGGTGGCCGCCGGCCACAGCCCGATGGAGCTCAAGCGGGGCATCGACCGCGCGGTGGAGAAGATTGTCGAAGCGCTCAAGAAGGCATCCAAGGCCACCAAGGGCCAGAAGGACATCGCCCAGGTGGGAACCATCAGCGCCAACGGCGACGAGGCCATCGGCAAGCTTTTGGCCGAGGCCATGGAGAAGGTGGGCAAAGATGGCGTGATCACCATCGAAGAGGCCAAGTCGATGGAAACCACCCTCGACGTGGTGGAGGGCATGCAGTTTGACCGCGGCTACCTTTCGCCCTACTTCGTCACCGACGCCGAGCGAATGGAAGTGAAGATGGATGACCCCTTCATCCTGATTCACGAGAAGAAGCTGTCGAACATGAAAGAGCTGCTGCCCCTGCTGGAGCAGGTCGCGCGCGCGGGCAAGCCGCTGCTTATCATCGCCGAGGATGTGGAGGGCGAGGCGCTCGCCACCCTGGTGGTGNNCACCCTGCAGGTGTGCGCGGTGAAAGCGCCCGGGTTCGGCGATCGGCGCAAGGAAATGCTGAAAGACATCGCGGTACTCACCGGCGGCCAGGCCATCACCGAGGATCTGGGCCTCAAGCTGGAGAGCATCGGCATCAAGGACATGGGCCGGGCCAAGCGGGTCAGCATCGACAAGGACAACACCACCATCGTGGACGGCGCGGGCAAGCGCGCTGACATCGAGGGCCGGGTGAAGCAGATCCGGACGCAGATTGAAGACACTACCTCCGACTACGATCGGGAGAAGCTGCAGGAGCGGCTGGCCAAGGTGGTGGGCGGGGTGGCGGTCATCAAGGTGGGCGCGGCCACCGAGACGGAGATGAAGGAGAAAAAGGCGCGGGTGGAAGACGCCCTGCACGCGACGCGCGCCGCGGTCGAGGAGGGAATTGTGCCGGGTGGCGGTGTGGCGCTGATTCGCGCGGTGGCCAGCATGGAGAAGCTGGACAAGCTGAGCGAGGAGCAAGCGGTGGGCGTGGCCATCGTCACGCGCGCCTGCGAGGAACCTTGCCGGATGATCGCGGGCAACGCGGGCCAGGAAGGCTCGATCATCGTGCAGCGGATCAAGGAAGGCAAGGGTGCCTTCGGCTACAACGCCCAGACTGACGTTTTCGAGGATCTGGTCGAAGCCGGTGTCATCGATCCCANNGGCATGGGCGGCATGGGTGGCATGGGCGGCATGATGTAGACCGCGGTTAGCGGCAAAACTCGCAAAGCCCACTGCTGGTTGACCAAAGGGTCAGCGGGCAGTGGGTTTTGCTTATTGTGGGGCGTGGACAGCGTGGGCAGAGGGCGTGAGCGCTGGCGTGGGTGGAAACCCCTAACGACGATGGCGATCCGGCGTCAGGGACATTGGCCGATCCACTGTACGACGTTTTCCCAGTAGTACTGGGTCTGGTATAGCCGATTTCCACCACCCGCCCACACCTCGTCGTAGGTGATCCACTCGTCGGCCCACACGTTGATGCGGCCTTTGACGGACTGGGAGCCTATGTTGTCGACGTAGTAGCCTATGTCGTACTTGGTGCCGTCTGAATCAACCCCTTGGGCGTAGCGGAACGGCGAGGCAACGTAGGGCGGCGAGGAAGAAGTAGCTGTGATCGGCGTGCCGGCAGCCATGTGAAGCATGGTCACTGTGTTCTTGAAGTCAAAAGGTGGCGGTAGAGGGGAGGATGGTATGAGGCTGCCTCCGGCCACGGAGAGATCCACACCGACGCCTCCTCCGACGAAACCCAAGATGACGCCGCCGCTGCTATCGGTCTTGTACGCGAGATTGAAGCGCTTGAGGATTCCGTTGATGTTGTAGGTCTCCTTCGAGAACCAGTGGTAGCCTATGGTCGTGGAGAATCCGTGCCCACCCGCGATTTGTCCAGGGACTCCGCCCTCGACCCAAGTCCGGATGGCGTCGAACTCGGCTTCGGTGAATTGCCTCTGATGCCCAGTGTCGTAGTCAGGGTTACCGTGCTGAAGTAGGCAGTTTGAGAGGGTTGAGGCGTTCTTGAGACAAGCGTCATGCTCCGCCGAACTGTGGTACAAGTCGAGCAGAATGACGACGTTGTAATTCTTCAGGGCATCGACGGTGATGCTGCCGGCGGTATTGATCGGGATAACCTGCGGATAGCAACTATTCGAGTGGGTGCTAAGCCAGTTGCGGAAATCTGTAGTCCCCGGGTTTGTGGAGGACGTGAGTTTGCTCCAGATGCCTTCGACGCCCATGACCCCGACGTTCGGACACACCTGAGTAATGCAACTATAGTAGCTGCCGTTGCCGATGTGAGAGGAATTGTCTGGGGCACAACACGCCAGAGGCGTCTTCTTCGTGCAGTCGTCGGCACAAGGGCCGCATTTGGTGTTCGCAGTGTTGGCTGTCGCTGCCGCAGAAGATGTACAGACTCCGCTGCAGCATGCGTCAATGCCGCATGAAAGGCCGCAAGGGCCGCAGTGAGTGCTCGAGTATGTGCTCGGATCCCGGGGAGTGTTGCAAACTCCGCTGCAGCAGATCTTTGGGGACACGCATATATCTTGAGGTTGAGTGGCGCCGCAGCCGCCGCAGTTGTTGATGTCGGCGGTTGTGTCTACGCAGGCGTAGCTCGTGCCGCTGGGGCAGCATTTCTTCTGTGCACTATTCTTCGTGCAGTCGACCCCGCCGCAGGGGCCGCAGGACTTGTCCGAAATTGCCCCTGGGGTCGCTACGCAGGCACTGTTGCAGCAGACCGGGGTGGATCCGCTGCATTTGGTGCCACAGACGCCGCAGTTGTTGGAGTCGGTGGTCTTGTCTACGCAGGCACCGTTGCAGCAGCTCTTGCCCGACGGGCAGTCGCTGTCCTTGGTGCAGCCGACGGCGCCGCCTGTGCCGCCGCCGCCGCCGCCGCTGCCGCCGCTGCCGCCGGAGCCAGGAACGCCGCCCGAGCCAGGCGGGCCCACGGTAATACCCTGTTGCACAGATGAGTTGTCATCGCACCCGGCTGCGCCGGCAGGGCAGACGGTGGCGATGGCCTGCGACAGGATCTGGACATTCGGGTTGGTCGACATGGTCACTTCCAGGACAACCTTGGTGCGGTTGTCCGAGGCCGTGCCCTCGGAGCGAATCACCACGATTCCGTTGGAATCTTGCGTGATGTATCCCTGGCGGCACTCGCCCAGGTCCTGGCGAATGAAGAGGGTGTACTTGCCCATGTACTGGGTGGGCGTGGCACTCATGCCGTTGGGGTCGGGTGGGGTTGCGTTGTAGGAAATGCTGTTGCCGTTGCTGTCGGTATAGCTATATGTGGGGGGGTAGTTGCAATCTATGTAGACTGCTTGGGGGGTTGTCGATGCGCTGGTTTGACACCCAAAACCCGTCGGCGTAGGGTTGTCATCACGCAAGTAGGCCCCGCGGGTGGAAACGCCGTTGCTGGACTTCCCGGAACAACCAGGGTCGCTTGCGTCGGTACCAGCCCTGCCCGGGATCTCGTCAGTGAAACCGGATGGCGTGGCAACCGTGGCCCCCGAGGGGCCAGCGGTGCCGGAGAGCATGAGGCTCAGGTTGGGGTAGCTAAGGTCGGAGTTGGGCCGGTTGAGAATGCCCTTGGCGACCTGAATGCCCCCTTCGGCAACGTAGAGGGCTTGGTTGCGCATGTTGATGTTCGAGCTCATCTGGATGTTGCCACTGGTGAGATACAGGCCGGCAAGGCCCATGCCGAGCAAACCAATCATGGCGAGCAGGACCACCACCAGGACCGCCCCGTCTTGCGGGCGGCGAAGCGAAGATCGCGTGGAAGAGTCGTCGGTTTTCATCACAGCTCTCCTCAATTGTTGCGCGGATACACAGTGGTGCTCAGGACCCGGCGACGGTACTGATCGCAGCAGGTGGCTGGCTTCGTGGTGCTCGGGTCACTAGGGTCGCCACAGCAGGTCGCGCGTAGGTGATTTTCCACGGTAGGCGGGCCATTGAAGTTCGCATTGGCGTCGATGCCATTGTCTTCGGTCAATGAACGGGCGACCAGGGTCAGCCGGACTGCCGATGGCTGGTTGCACTTGGCGGCTCGGTTCATCGCAACATCGTTGATGCTATTGAGCGTCCACTCGTCCGTGGCCTTGCCGGCGCCCTGGCCCTCGGTCAACAGGCCATCGGCGTTGAGGTCGCAGGCGAAGGCCACTTGCAAATCCTCGATGCCTTCGGCGAGGACCTGCGGGCCCGACGGGCTGTTGGGATCGGCGCCGTCCAGCCTTTCCATGGTTAGAACCGGGATTCCCTGGTTGGAGAGATAGTTGCCATTCTTGTCGGTCGTTCTTACGGCAAATTGTACCCACCAGAATTCCCCAAAATTGCGGATGCCGGCGGTCCCGGTGGTCCCTCCACCGGAAGGGTAGCCGGTGGGGGGAATCATATTGGCGACATCACTCCCAGGGTTCCACGGTTGGGTACTCGCGTGCAGAAGGATGTTGTTGCTCACGCTGCTGATCTGAAACAAGGTGCACCCTATGTCGCTGAGCGACCCAGCGATGGAGGATGGATCATTCACCAGCAAGATGAATTCGTTTGCTTGGAACATTGCCGCGTAGCCTGCCACGGTGGTGATTGTGCCGGTCGCTGTCGTGACAGGCGTGGCGAGCCATGAGTCGTAGTTCGTGCCTGAGGTCCGGTTTCCGAATGCGACAGTGATGACATCGGTCTGTGACTTGATTCCGACCGCGTTGGGATCGTTGACCTGGTCAACTATCCACAGCGGGGGAATACGCTGCACGGTGCCGCCGTTGTATGCACGCAGGCCGGCATTCGGCGTCGGGGAGAGGGCGTTCACGTTGGGGAGCGACGGTGGAGCATCGCTGTCATCCGAGGCGGAGTCGGGTGTGCGCTTGAGAGGAAGAGCCGGCACGATTCCCCCCACGGGCCGCACGCAGCCGTACATGCCGGATCCTGAGGCGCGGACGAACCGGGTGAGGACCTCCATGGCGGCCCATGCGTTTTGCTGGACGTTGAGCATCTTGGTCTGGGTTTCGTACACGCGCTGCTGGCCGGCAAAGAACATGAAGGTGGAGGCGGCCACGATGGACGCGATCACCATGGTTACCATCAGCTCGACCAGGGTCATGCCCTGTTCAGGCGCGCGCCGGACTACCATGACTTCCTCCGTTCCATGTCCAAACGGATGGTCTTGGGGCTCCCGGTGTCCATGTGGTAGGTGATGGTTACGGAAATGACGTAGGGCTGGCCGCTCCCTACATTGGCGACCCGCCACCTCCGCGCCCAGCGATACTCAGGGGTTGCATTTGCGGTGCCGTCGGGAAGCTGGTTGCCCTCGGCATTCAGATAGGTTGGAGGGCCACTCGGGTCAGGATTCCAGTTTCCGTTCGCGATCCCCAGGGACTGGAACTGGTCCACGTAGTTGGTGCCCGCGTCTGAGGTGGCGATGGTCCCGGCCGTCAGCACGGTGTTGAATTCTTCCAGCTTCTGGCTGGCCAGGCGCAAGGCCACGGCCGCATCGTTGGCGGTTTTCGATGCGCCGATCACGGCTTGCTGCACTGCTAGGGTTCCGAGGAGTCCTACCGCCCCCAAGAGCAGGGCCACCAGGACCTCGATCAGCGTGAATCCAGAAGAGCGCCGCATTTCTAGTGCGAGCTCCGCGTGGAAACAAACGACGTGAGGCCAGTCACCGCAATGACAAAGCCGAAGTCGGGGTGTTTGGGCGAGAGGTTTTGGTTCTGGATGTGGAGCAACCACGAAATCGGGCTGGCGCACGCGGAGCTCGAGCATGCATTCCCGGTTGCGTTGAAATAGATCTTTTGCGGTAGGCTGGCCGCCGTCCCCCCGGCCACCGCATCAACGATAACAACCCCCGGGGGCGCGAACAAGTTGCGCAGCACCGTGGATGTCCCGTCTTTTTCCTCCCGGTAGAAGACTACCTGGGTTCCGCTGATCGACGCCGACTGGCGAAGGTGCGTGCTCATGGCGTCCATGTGGGACCGCTGCAGGCCCTGCGCAAGTTGGTTGGCGAAGTCGCGCCCTTTGCGTGCTGTGCTGTCGCGGGTCAAGGAAGGGGTCGCAAGCGCCGCAAGTATCCCGATGATGACTAGCACCACCATGAGCTCGGTGACAGTGAATCCAGTCTGCCGACTGCGGCTTGGCGACATGACTCCCCAATCTTGCGCCTGCAAAGGTGCGGCCATCAAGAATTCTCGGGAGAATCCCCCTCGATCATAAGATAGAAGGGGCGTTCGCTAGGAAAACATTTCATGGGGCGCAAGCCTGTTCGTGCTCCAAGGTGCGCACATGCGCACATAGCACTACTACATATGCCCTTTCGTTCGCCGACGACCGACGATCTACTACGGAGCCCTGGACGGGTTCCGCACTCGACCACGCAGCTACCCCCGCAACAAGTCCACCTTCGGGAACCGGCCGACAAGCCGGGCCGCTGGTAAGGATGGCCGACTAGCGACGGACAGCCCGCCCTGCCCACCCCGCGGCTGCGCCGCGCGCATCGCCGGACCGGAATGTACTGATGTACTTGAGGACCGGAAGCGCAGGCCCGACGCAGCCAGCGGCCCGGATCGTCGGCCGTCGCTGAATCGAAGAGCTGGTTCCGCAATAGCGCTACCGCGATGGGCGGCGCGCTTCGTGGAACCACGCTCGATACTCCTGCATGCGGCTCTGTTGTTCGGCCGGCGCATGTCGTTTGCAGGTGGCGTAGTCGGCGGTCTTGGGATCGGCGCCCCAGCGCACCTCGACGCAGTCGTTGGGGTTGTACGCCATCTCCAAAGCGCTGCGGCGGGCGTACACATCGGCCACGGTCAGCGGGAAAAGCGTCCCATCGCTGCGCCGGTATTCCACCCTGCGCTCGTGGATGCGGCGCTGGTGCAGCTTCTCCAACTCGGCGCGAAGCTCATCGGGCTTGCGGCCGCCCAGCACGAACAGCTCGGGGTGTGCCGATACCCGGGCGGGCAGGCGCGCCAGCACGTTGAGAGCGATGAGCAGGCGCATGTCGCGCGACGGGGTGGCGTAGTCCTCCCAGGCACCTACGGTCTCGAAAATTTTGGCGCCCACCGGCATGGGCACCACGGGGTTGCCTTTCTCGCGCATGAAACGTTCGCCGTTGTCCACCGAACCCAAACGCGTATCGAGCTGTTCCACCAGCGCGTTCAGAGTTTCTTCATGGCTGGCCTGGGCGTCGAGGCCCTTGGGGTTGATGAGGCTGGCCATGCGCGCGTAGAAATCGTCGGCAGACATGCTGGCTTGCTCGGCGGAAAAAGGGGCGAAGCGATGGTCGGCTGCGAGCGCACGGTTGGACAGTGCGACGGTCGAGCCGTCGGCAGACTTCTCCACCGGGCGAAATGCCTTGAAGCCTGGGCCCGCGCTCTTTACGTCGCTGGCGAAGAGAAACGTGCCCTCCCAGAAGCGCTTGCGGCCCACCGAATTGTCGGGCTGGCCATCCACTGCGAAGAGGCGCCCGCCCTTCTGCCCATCCTGCTCCACCCACTTGGCGATCATCATCACGTGTCCGTAGGGGTCGGCGTAGATCAACCCCGGTCGCAGCACCTCGCGCGCCAGCTTGACCGGATAGAAATCGGTCTCGTCGTCGCCCAGAGCGGTGCGCGCGCTGCCCGAGTGGACCTTGTTGGCGAGCAGACGCAGGAACTTGCGAAAACGGTCGAGCGGGTCGTTGCCGGCCACCGGCTCGTCCTGACTGGTGAGCGCGCCGCAGGTGGGCGGCTGCGCGCTGGTGCCGCGGTTGCAGTCGCGCAGACCGAAGGGCAAGCCCATCTTCCAGGCAAAGGTGGCGCGCAGGTAGTAGGGCAAGTCCGCGCAGTCGGGCACGGCCGCGGGCGCGGCGCGATTCTTGGGATCGTCTTCGCGCAGGCCTAGGTAGCCCCAGAGGAAGTTGCGCTCCGGATCACGGACCACCGGCGCCAGCGAGGGGAAGCCCAGCGTCGCGTCGGCCGGCGCATCGAACAGGCGCTCGATCCAAGCGGAGTACAGGTCTTCCAGGCTGCGGTTCCAGGCGCGGGTGACCGGCCAAGCGCCCGGCGCTTGCGTGCGCACCCGCGCCGGTGCCGCCCGGCCGCGGGGTGCTAGCGAAATGCGGTGGCAAGAGACGACCTCGTCGCCGGACAGCAGCGCGACGCGAACCTCGCCCACCACCGGCGCGGGCAGCTCGGCGGAAAAGCTGAAAGGCGGTCCGCCCCGGCGCACGGTGGCCAACTTCTGCGCCGGCCGCCCGGCCCAACTGACGGTGATGGTGCCGACGCGGGCCGTCTCGCTGACCACCATCAGGCGCAAAGGTGAGCCGGCCGAGGGATTTTGGGGTGACCACCAAATGCGGGCCTCGGGCGACTCGCGACAGGCCTCGGACGCTCGCACCGGAGCGCGCGCGAGCAGGAGGAAGAGAACACTCAGCCAAGCCAGGGTCGTGGTCCTGCGCATCCCAGGCCTACCAGTGCTCGGGATGAACGCGCCGTCGCACCAAGGTGCGGGCCCGGACCAGCGCCGGGTTTTCGAACAGCTTGACCAGGACGAAGCCCGCGAAGAAACCGCCGATATGCGCCCAGACCGCCACGCCGGAGGAAACATCAGGTCGCATCGACGAGAGTTGGGGCAGGCCACTTAAGAGCTGCAGTCCGATCCACCACAGCAGCACGAGGTACGCAGGCAGCGAAATCACCTGCACGAAGATCACCCAGACGAAGAGGACGTTCACGCGAACCCGCGGATACAGCATCAGGTACGCGCCCAGCACACCCGAGATGGCGCCCGAGGCGCCCACCATGGGGACCGGAGACGCGGGGTCGATGGCAATCTGGGTAGCCGCGGCAGCCAAGCCGCACACGAAGTAGAAAGCTAGGAAGCGCGATCGCCCCATGCTGTCTTCCACGTTGTTGCCAAACACCCAGAGAAACAGGCCATTGCCCAGAAGGTGCATCCAACCGCCGTGCAGGAACATGGAGATGACCGGCGTCAGGTAGTTGATTGGATCGCGGTCGACCAGGCAGAGAAGACCGCGGCCAAGCGGCACCGCCTGTCCAATTGGGGCGCGGCCAGTGATCTCGCCCGCCACCAGCCCCAGGTTGCACACGCTAGCCGCCAGCACGGTCGGGCTGAGGCCCGCCCCTTGCACCAGAACCCAAACCGCGCCCATCGCCACTAGCAGGGCGACGGTCACCAGCGGAAAGCGCATGGTCGGGTTGTCGTCGCTGATGGGGATCATGGGACGTCAGTTCTGGCGAATTGCTAGATGGCCTCGGTCAGACTAGCACGCGGACCTGCGCCGCACGCACAAAGTCCAGCACAGATTCGCTGGCTATTTCGCACAGAGGGCGCAGAGAGCGCAGAGGTCGGATGAGAGGGGAGGGGTTCGCATCGATCCGGCTCCGCCTCGTCGTGCTACTAGCGTCGCTTCGCTAGCGTCTGACGAGACGAATGACTTCCCCCTCTTCGGTTGCGGTCGATAGGTCGCGCTGTGCTTCTGTGCGGAACAGGTAGATTCTCCTTGCCGCTACGGGGTCGGCGCGGGGGCTGGAGGTGGAGCGCCTCCGTCGGGATTGGCGCCACCCTCGGGCGGCACTTCCTGTCGGTAGCCAAAGAGCGTGTTTTTTTCAGCAACCGCCGTCAACTTGATGGCCACGCGACTGTCGGAGAAGGTGTAGGCGCGCGTGTGGACTGGCAAGAAGCCTGTCATGCGGACCACCAGATCAAGCGGTCCACTGTCGCGTGGTCGTACCACCACCAGCGGCCGGGGCACGGGAATAACCCCCAAGGTCTTGCTGCCCCACTTGACCACCGCCTTGCGTGGCGGAACCGTTTGCAGGGTGATGTGGACCTTGTCGTCGGTCTTCTGCGGCGCGGACTCAGCCACGGCCGCCTTCTTGCTGGCATCCTCCGCTCCCAGCCCCACCGCCGCACCCAGTCCCAGAATGGTCAGCAGCGCGACCCCGGCAAACCCGCCCCGTCGGAACCAGCGCGCGCGCAAGTTCATGGTGTCCCCCGTTCGTCTTCGCCGCCGGCCGACCGGCCCGGGCCAGCCGCGCGGGCCTCGGCTGAATTGGGCACCGCCGGCGGTGGCCCGGGATAGCGCACGCCCGGCTTGGGCACGTAGGTCAGGATCGGTGTCTTTAACGTGCCTTTGATTTCGCCTTCCAGCACATCTATGGGCAGGGGCGGCTCAAGCAGGTACTGGTAGCCGCGCGAGGGAACGCGGATTTCGAACACGTCCTCGCCAAACAGGAACTGGCGCGCGATGTTGACCGGTTGGTCGCCCAGGATGCGCATGGAGCGGTGGCGCAGGATGAACGAGTAGAGCCGGATGGCCAGGTGGTTGGGCAGACGGTGGCAACCGTGGGAATAGCCCTCGGAGCTGTACATGGAGAGATATTCCGACGAGCCGTGGGCGCGGATG
>PMJO01000349.1 GCA_003158455.1 Myxococcales bacterium
CGCGGGAAGGCATGGAAACCCTCCCAGGGTTCCCATCCTGACATCGCGTGAAGTACGCCTACGAGTACACCCGCCGGCGCAACAGCAAGAAGAAGATGCTCACCCTGGCAGATCAAGAGCCTGGCCGCCGGCAAGATGGGCATGGGCACGCGTGAGGTGGGAGACCTGATTGCCAAGCTGGTGAGCTGAGACAGGGCGGCGTCGTGGTGTGATCACCCTGGTCACGGCTCCCGGCGAGGGCGAAATCACCGTGGCCGCCGACGATACCATGGGCGAAAAGGACCCGCTGCTCGCCAAGCTGCTGGCTGCAGCCGCAGCCAGGTGGTTCCCGCCGATCTCGAGGCTGCGCCATCCGACGGTGGCCAGGACAAGCCCAAGAGCAGACCCAAGTACATTGGGTGGTCTGATCTGCTACGCCGGGTGTTCGGGTTCGAGATTCTTTGCACGAAGTGCAAGGCCCCGCTCCGCCTGATCGCGCTCATCAAGAGTGAGGACATCGCCAGGAAGATCCTGACCGCGATGCACCTGCCGACAGAGGTGCCTCAGCTACACCCTGCACGCCCGCCGCCCGGCTCACCGGACGTGGAGGGTGGCGAGCAACGGGCCAGCGAGATCTGGCTGAACTGACTGGCGCCTCAGCGGGGGGCAGATGCGGTAGACTGTGCCGCATGCTCGGGACGCGCATCGTAGGACGCCCTGCCGTCGGTCGGATCCGCCTCGCGGACGCCGGGGTGTCACGTCGGTGGGCATGGGCGCCCACACCGGAAGAGTTATCCGACGCAGAAAAACCCGTTCGAAATGACTAGGCACCCCAGCGGCGATTGGGCGTGGGCGTAGGCCATCAGGTAGGTGGCATTGCGGGTGTCGCCCTCGGACCACGCCAAGTAGTAGCTCCCCTTCCGTTTGAACATCGCGCTGCCCTCGAGCGTGCCGCTCGCGCCACTCGGGGATATGTTGGTTGGCGTGCCGGCGAACGAGATCATGTCGGGGTTCATCTTTACGACTCGCAGCCCGCCCGCGGCGCTGCCGAAATACAGGTAGGGGGTGCCGTCATCATCGATGAAGGGGTAGGGATCGATGGACTGTGGACCGTACTGGCCCTTGGTAACCAGGGGTTTGCCGAGAGCGTCTTTGAAAGGTCCAGTCGGCGCCGAGCTGGTCGCTACGCCGATTTGGCTGTCGGCGGAGAAGTAGAAGAAGTACGTGCCAGCGACGCGCACGATGCCGGGGGCCCAGCCGTGGCCCTGGGCCCAGGTGAGATCCTTTGCCAGGTCGAGGATCACGCCGCGATTGGTCCATTGCACCAGGTTGGTTGACGAGAACACGCTGAACGAGGTCGCCCCCCAGTTGGCAAAGCCATCGGTGGTTGGGAAGATGTAGAAGGTGTTGTCGAACAGGACCACGTTGGGGTCGGCGTTGTAGCCGGCAAGCACCGGATTGTTCGTCCCTGGCATGCTGGCCGCATCGCCAACCCGAGCATCGGTCGCAACATCGTCACCGCGATTGGCATCGACCGCAAAATCGACGGCTGCGTCTCGACCGGATGAACCGCCACCTCCGCCTGCGCCCGCCGCGCCGCCCGCTGCTCCGCCAGTCGCCTTGCCTGATGTCCCGCCGTCCGCGCCTCCCGCGGCGCTGCCGGCGCTCCCGCCAGTTGCGACTCCTCCAAAGCCGCCGCCTGCGCCGCCGTTGACTCCACCGGTCGCGCTCGTGGCGCCGGTGCCCTTGGCTCTGCCGCTGGCAACGGTGTTTCCGCCGGTGCTTGCCGTGCAACCTGTCGAGCCGCCGCAGGTCCCGCCCGCCGGACCGGTGCTGGCGCCGCCGGTTGCGCTGGCACCCGAGCCACCCGTTCCGCCGCTGCTGGAGCCATCCCTCGCCCCGCCGTTGGACCCGCCCGAGGCCCCGCCAGTTTCCCCACCCTTTCCGCCCGTGCCCCCTGCCGCTGCATTGTTCCCAGTTGAGCAACCGAGCAGCGCTGTCATCACGGCGCCAAGAACAGTGAAGATGAGTCGTTGCATCTTCATCTAGCTTGGCCAGCGACGTCGGCGGCGAACCTTGCGCTCCACGCCCGCCGACGTGACACCCCGGGTTCCACGAGGCAGATCCGACCGCCGGCAGAGCGTCCTGGGAGGTGCGTTCCGAGCATGCAGTACAGTCTACCCCATCTGCACCCTGCCGAGGCGCCAGTCAGTTCAGCTAGCTCGCGAAGCCGCTACGAGACCTACCGGGCCGGCGGGCGCTGCAGAACCGAAGACTGCCAATAGCACCAGCCCCAGGCGGCGGCGCGGCCCTTGCTTGAGGAATGGCTACGACCGACAGGTTTGAATGCTAGGATCTTGCGGCGTCGAAATGTTCGCGTCTATCAGCACCCTCGCCGCGCTTTTCGCTGCCGTGGATGGCGGCGTCCCCACGGTGCCGGCGGAGCTTGCGTGCCTGGTGCGCAACTACCGGGTCGGGCCCGTCTTCGAGCGGGGCGAGTGGTTCGCTGCCACGCTGAACGGCACTCGCATACCCTTCGACGATCACAAGAACAAGTCTTTCGACGAGCGGCTGGCCTCTCCGGATGTGAAGGACATCTTCCGCATTCCCTATCGCGCGGGGGCGATCGTGCCGGTGGAAACCGAGAATGACGATCCGGGCCGGGTTCGTGTCGAAGCCATTCTGGCCGCAACCTATGGGCCGAATCCGGCGGCGGCGCAGGTGCGTACGCGCTTCCTCGGGATGGCGGTGCGCGTGCATCGAAGCATCGTTCCCGCGCTCGCTCGCGTGGCCTCGCGTCTGGAAAATGCGCGTCGGGACGACCCGAGCCTCGCGCCTTTCTTGCGTCGACTGTCCGGCGGGTTCGCGGCCCGCACGATCGCCGGGACCGATCGCACGAGCGCGCACGCCTTTGGCATCGCCATCGATCTCGACAAGTCCATGTCCGATTACTGGCGTTGGCAAAGCGCCGGTCCGCTCCACTGGCGCAACCGCATCCCCCAGACGATTGTCGATGCCTTCGAGACCGAGGGTTTCATCTGGGGTGGCCGTTGGTGGCACTACGACACCATGCATTTCGAGTACCGGCCCGAGCTGGCCGGACCCACGTGCGCTAGTGTTTCTTCGGACAACCAGCCTCGCTGAACCGTC
This sequence comes from Myxococcales bacterium, assembly GCA_003158455.1. GTDB lineage: Bacteria > Myxococcota_A > Polyangia > Fen-1088 > Fen-1088 > Fen-1137. Next base: position 3,130 of record PMJO01000349.1, read on the forward strand.
GAAGTGAGCCGGCCGGGAAGTCCCATTCGGGCGTGGCCAAGGGTCCGTCGCCCTCGATGATGTACCAAGGGTTGTCCGGCGCTTCGGGTTTGCGCAGGACGTGGATGTCTTGCGCCGGCATGTAGCTTTGTGCCAGCAGAACCGCTCGCCGGCCTCCTGCGTCCTCGGCGACGTCGACCACAATCACCGCGTGGCCCGGCGATCCGCCTTGGATGAAAACGTCGCCGGCCTCGATGCGCCGGGGCTCAGGGACCCTGTCGAGTTCGCGCGCCAGGGACTCCGTTTCCGCGTAGCCGAAGATGATGTCCAGGTAGCGCCGAAACGAGGGGTAGCTGGCGTCCGCATGCGCGCGCTTCTCCCATGTCATCCTGCGGCCGGAGAGCTTGGGCCGCAGGCCCTCCTTCCAGGCGCTCCAGCGCGCCTCGGTGCCATCAGTGAAGCGGAAACAGATGTCGTTCTCTTGCCCGGCCTGACGCTGGAACTCGGCGCGCAAACGCATGACTGCGTCTGCGCATTGCTGCAGATCGCGACGGCCCGTGTCCACCTCCAGTACCGCGAAGTGGGCCTCTTGGTTCCATTTCGCCTTGCCATTGAAGAGATGCACCTCTGGGCGCCCCGGCTTGACAGGCAAACTGCGCAGCCAAGCGGCGAAACTACCAGGGGCGGCTGGAAGACGGTTCCAACCGGGCGGCGCAGCCACGCGCGATTCGATGGTGCCGGCAGGGGGCGCGTTCAGCCAGGGGTACGGCGGCGGGGTATCGGCACGAGCGGCAGAGGCGCCCCAGGTGATCGCCACGCACGCCACCGCCTTGAGCGCTTGCGCGAGCGCATGCTGGCTGCTTGGCTTCATGGCACCGCTGGATTCACTTCACCGGTGTGGCAAGGAAGCCGTCGCCTTTGACCTTGAGCTGCACCAGGCCGGGGAATGGCAGGTGGGTGGCGGCGATCAGGGTTCCTGAGGCTGCGGCTTTCTTGAAGACGTCGCGGCGGGCGGCGATGGCTTTGTCTTGGTCCGAGTCGAAGACCATGGCTACTTTGGGCTGCGCGAACTGGACGGCGCCGATGTGGATGAGGTCTCCCACGACCCAGACTTCCTTGCCGTCCGCGCTGAAGGCGTATGAGGTGTGGCCGCCGGTGTGGCCGACCGACGACATGGCGCGGATGCCTTTGCCGAGATCGTCTTTGGGGCCGAAGGGCTTATAGGTGCCGGCGGCTTGGTAGGGAGCAAGAGCGGCTTTCAGCGCGGGCAGGCGGTCCTTCATCATGTCCGGCACCTTGGCGTTCTCGCCCAGCCAGGCGTCGTGCTCGGCCTGGGCTACGCGCACCACCGCCTTGGGAAAGGCGCGTGTGCCGTCGGGTTTGAGGAGACCGCCGGTGTGGTCGAAATGGAAGTGCGTGATGAGGATCAGATCGATCTTGGCCGGATCCACGCCGGCTGCTTGCAGGCGCTCCATCAGGTGTCCGGTCGGGCCTTTGCCGTCACCGCCGGTGCCGGTGTCCACCAACACGGTCTTGTCGGGCATGCGTACCAGGAAGGCGTTGATGGAGGTGTCCGCCTTGTCCTTGCCGCCCAGCATGGTCTTGGCCTTGTCGGCATCGATGCCCTTGAGCAAGGCGGCGGGCAGTTGGATTTCACCATCTTGCAAGGTCACCACTTCCAACTTGCCCACGGTCTGTCGATGAACGCCGGTGGGCTCGGCGGCAAACACCAGACTCGGGACTGCCAGGAAGAGGGCCAGGAAGGTCGCGTGTCGCATGAGGGTCTCCTTGTGGAAAGTGCGGGTAGTCTAGCGCAAAGCTCAATTGTTGGTTGGTTCTGGACGCAACTTGCGCCATCGTCTGCGCATGCGTCGCAAGGATCGCGAAATCAAGGGACCTGCCGACATCCTGGCCATCATCGAGGCCGCGGACTCTTGTCGACTAGCGATGGTAGATGATCGCCGGGACAAGCCGATGCCCTACTTGGTAGCCATGAACTTCGGCTTCGAGCCTGGACCAGCCGACATCCTGGCCGGCACCTTCTGGTTTCACTGTGCCAAGGAAGGGCTCAAGCTCGATCTCCTGCGCCGTCAGCCCGAGGTGTGCGTTCAGCTCGATGTCGATCACGAGCCCGTGACCAATGCCCTGGGGTGTGGTTGGGGAATGAAGTACGCCTCAGTGCTGGCGCGCGGACGGGCCCGCATCGTCGAGGATGCGGAACAGCGTCGCCACGGTCTGGATTGCCTGATGCAACACTATGAACGGTTGTGGGGCCTGCCCCCGGGCTCGCGGCCGCGCGAGTACGACGAGAAGAGCGTGGCGCTGACCGCCGTGTTTCGCGTGGACGTGGACAGCCTGACCGCCAAGCGAAGAGCCTGAGATGCGCGGCCTCCCCATCGTCCTCGCCACCTGTCTGGGATTGCTCGGCCCGCACAAAGTGCGCGCTGCGGATGATGCGCTCAGCCTGATCTTCGTCGGCGACATCATGCTGGACGGTGGGCCCGGCCACATTGTCACCACCGGCGGTGATCCCTTCGCGGCGGTAGCCTCGGCGCTCAAGGACGCGGACCTGACCATTGGCAACCTGGAATGCGCCATCGTCAAGAAGGGGGAAGTCGAGCACAAGGACTACACCTTCCGCGGCCCCACCCGAGCCCTACCCCTGCTCGCCAGATATTTCTCGGCGTTGTCACTGGCCAACAACCACTCGGGTGATTGGGGCAAACAGGGATTTCTGACCGAGCTGGAGCTGCTGCACCAAAACCGTGTGCCCTACTTTGGCGGTGGCGCCGACCAGCGCGAGGCCCACGAGCCCCTGCTGCTCACCGTTCGCGGCAAGCGCGTGGCCTTGCTGGGATACAACGATTTTCCCCCCAAGTGTTTTGCCGCGGGTCCGTCCAGCCCTGGCATCGCATGGTTGGTGCCCGACCAAGTGGTCCGCGACATCAAACGCACACGGAGCAAGGCCGACCTGGTGCTGCTGTTTCTGCACTGGGGAGATGATCTGGACGAGGTGGAGTCCCCCGACCAGAAGGCCATGGCCCGGCGATTCATCGACGCCGGCGCCGACGCNNCGAGCAAGGCGAGCAAGGTGAAGAAGGCGCCGAGCAGGTCCTTGCGGCCCATCACCCAGCACACGGGCTCGACGTGGACGGCCAGCAGGGAAAAAAGGCCGGCGACCAGGCCGGCGAACCGGAGCGAGCGCGTCGCATGCAGCAGGAAGGCGAAGAGCAGGACGACGTTGACCGCGTTGCACAGTACATTGCCCAGGTGGTAGCCGGCCGCACGCTCGAACCCGAAGAGGCGCGCGTCGAGGAGCCAGGTCAGATCGCGCACGATGAGCGGCTCCTCGCGCGGGAAATAGCCGACGAGGATTTCGCGCAGGGAGGCGACCAGCGACGGCTGATGGTAGAGGTTCGGATGCCCAAGGAGCACGGCGCCCTCGTCGTAGCCGATGAAGCCGAACCCCAGCGACGACGCATAGAGCAGGAGGCTGCCCCCGAAGAGCACGAGGGCGATGACCAGCACCACGAACCGGCGGGAAAGGCTACCGGTCGGCGCGGGTGGATTGGGGCGCAGATCGCCTGGGGAGCCGGTGCGGTCGATGGCTCGATCATAGACCTTGGCTCGTCGGGCCGCGAGTATGGCCGCGGTCTGCTTTGCGGCGAGCTCGTAAACGGAGCGTGTATTGTAGGGGCTCGATGTCTCTCCTCGTCACCATGGATCGCGAGCGCGACTTCTGCCCGAAGTGCCGGGCCCTGGCCCAGCAGAACGGCTTTCTCATCAGGGAAAAGCCCGCGGCCGCGTGGCTGGGAGAACGCTGAACATGCGGACTGCCCTGCCCCGCCGCTTGCTTCTCGCTGGCCTCGCACTGTCGATGTCCCGCTCGGCGCGCGCCGAGAACCCGCCCGTGCGTATCGTCTTCGCCGGCGACATCATGCTCGACGGCGGCCCCGGCCACCTCGTGACCAACGGCGGTGATCCCTTCGCGGACGTGGCGGCCGCCTTGCGCGACGCCGATCTGACCGTTGGCAATCTGGAATGCGCCATCGTGAAGAAGGGACACGCGGTCGACAAGCCATACACCTTCCGCGGTCCCGAGAAAGCGCTGCCCCTGCTCAAGCAGCATTTCGCGGCCGTCTCTCTCGCCAACAACCATGCCGGTGACTGGGGCAAAGCGGGCTTTCTCACCGAGCTCGAGCTGCTGCGCGAGACGAAGCTGCCCTACTTCGGCGGCGGCGCCAACACGCGCGAGGCCCACCAGCCTCTCGTCTTGACGGCCAGGGGCCGGCGTGTCGCCTTCCTCGGCTACAACGACTTCCCTCCCCGGTCGTTTGCGGCCGGGCCATCGAGCCCGGGCACGGCCTGGCTGGTCGAGAAGGACGTGATTGCCGACATCAAGGCCGCGCACGCCGGGGCCGACATCGTGCTGCTCTTCCTGCACTGGGGCGAGGAGATCGAGCCCGAGGCAACACCCGACCAGAAGGCGCTGGCGCGCAAGCTCATCGACGCCGGAGCCGACGCCGTCATCGGAGGACACTCGCACGTCACGCAGAGCGTGGAGTGGCACAACAACCGGCCCATCGTCTACAGCCTGGGCAACTTTGTATTCGACTACTTCCCCAACGATCCACCCGTGTGGAAGGGCTGGATGGTGAAGCTCACCTTCGGCCCCAGCGGCCGCCCCCAGCTCAAGAAGACCGACGTCGAGCTAGACCCCGTCGGTATTCCCCATCCGATCCCGTCTCAGAAATAGGATTTGCGAAGCATCAATTCGTCAGGGGCTTCGCACCCTTGAATCCATTCTGTGATCCCGTGACGTACGACTGACAGGTGCTACCCGACACGGGACATTCGACGGTCCCGTCTTTCCACGACCACCAAAGCCAGCTCATCCCATCGGTTGCCGCCTGATCGATCTCCGCCTGGTAGTCCAGGTTGGTGTCGCCGGCGTAGTTGTCGATGCCTATTTCGATAGGGAACGTCCGAGTAGCGGCAAACTGATGAATGGCCTCTGCTCCCGTGACCACGCCGCCGCTTTGACCCAGGAGCAAAGCCCCCTGGTAGGACTGATAGTATTTGTCGGTCGTGCCCCAATACGCCTGCCAGCCGAACATGGTTTGGGGATTGCCGTTGACGCTTACCGTGTCTACTGCGCGAATGGCCTGGCCGTACTCGACGATCCCATAGAGATCGCGGCCCTGGAAGTTGGCCATGATTTCCAACGGATTGGTATAGCCCTGGGTGCGAAAGAACTGGATGTTCGTCTTCGCCGCGCTCGCCCACGCCGCGCGCCCAGTTTCGCTGCTGGGATCTCCGGAACTGACGAACTCCTGGCCAGCGTCAATGATGACATTGCTGCGGTACTTGCTCATCAGGTCTTTGAGCCACTGGCGACTCCAAACCGCCAAATAGCAAGACGAAGGCGTCGAAGAAGAGCAAGCGTCTCCTGTGGGAGAAGTCAGCGAATAGAAATTGCCCCCGCCAAGCGCGCTGGCAATGACGTTGCTGTGGCCTGAATCCCAGGTGTAGAGCGATACCCAAACCAGCATGTGACGAGCGACGGCATCGGCCAGAAGCGTATCGAACCCCGACGGGGTCATGCCATTGGCCGCATCAAGGGTGAACAACATGCGCATGGCATTCGCACCCATGGCAGCCGCTTGGTCTATGTCCTTGGTTTGGCCCGTGGCCGCCATGACATCTTCCGCTCCACGAGCGACGACCGCATTGCCAGCAGAGTCGAGAATTCTATTGCCAATCAGCTGGATACTTCCGGTGCTAGACGAAGATCCGCCGGAGTTCGTGAGACCACCCGTGCTCGTGACGCCGCCCGTGCTCGTGAGACCACCCGTGCTCGTGAGACCACCCGTGCCCGTGACGCCGCCCGTGCCGGTCGCGCCAGCCGCGCTTCCACCGGTCGCCGAGGAACCGCCCGTGCCCTTTCTTCCACCCGAGCCCGTGGCGCCGCCCGTGCTCGTGAGGCCACCCGTGCTCGCGACGCCGCCCGTTGTAGTTACGCCGCCCGCGACAGTCGCGCCACCCCGGCCAGTCGCCCCGCCCATTCCGGGGCCCGTGGCCCCACCAGTGCCGGACCCACTCGCTCCTCCCCTGGATGCCCCGCCCACCCCGGTGATTCCACCTGGGCCGGAACTCCCGCCCGTAAACGAACTCCCGCCGGTTCCCGCACTGCCACCCACGCCCAAACTCCCGCCCGTGGCCGAGCTTCCACCGACACCGCCGGCACCGCCCACATCCCCGCCGCTACCACCTGCCGAAGCCGTGTCGGCAGTCCCAGTGTCCGCCCCTTCCCTCTGCGCACCGCAGGCACCGCCTAGCAAGAAGGCGCATGCCGCAAAAGAGAGAACGGTCGCCCCGCGTCGCTCAAACATGCTCTGGCTAAGGCTCGTCAGCATTCACGCTACCTCCGGGCAATGAGCATAACAGGGATTGCCGGCGCAGCGTGCGGATTGACGACACGGCGCACTCCATGGCACACGGACAACCGTGGGTGTGTGTGTCACTCAAGACCATTGGATCCTTGTCATCGGGAATTGCGGTAGGTATCCTTTCTATCTTATCTTATCGATGCTCGGGGACGATAGACGACTTTGCTCCGACCGTCCGGCAAGTGCAGCCGACGCCGGTCGCTCATGGTCATGAGGACGTGAAGATGCGCAAATGCAGTGGGATTTCGCTACCCGTTCTTTTGTCGGTGCTCTCTGCACCGGTCTCAGCCCTTTTCGCTTCGAGCGTATCGGCAAGCACCAATCAGTTCAGAGGTGTCAACTGGGCCGATTCGCGAGACAACTTCCAGTCTGGCGTCCTATAGGTTTCTGGACTCTCTGCCTCCGACACCTACGCGTCGGCGTTGGCCACGGGAAACAGCGTCATGGCCCAGTTTGTGTCGAAGCTTGGCGCGAACGCCGTCCGAATGCCCATCAACGAGTCGACGGTTTCGACCTTTTGGACCACCTACACGGGCGCGATCGACGCGGTCCTTACCAAGGGCACGGTCGTGCTGTGCTATTGGGACAGCGACAAGAGCAACAAGCCCCCGGACATGAACGCATTCTGGAACATGTGGAAGACGGTGGTCGACAAGTATGGCAGCAACGACAATGCCTATTTCGAAGTCTTCAACGAACCGAACATGTACAGCCGCTACTGGAACAGGGCATCGACGATTTGCGATGTCCAGGTGCCGGCGGACGAGTCGAAGAGCTTCAGGTTGACGGGATCTTCCCAGATGGCCCAACCGACGCCTGCCTGCTCACACTGCTTTCGCACTTCCGTCACCAGCCGCACCCGCGAATCCATCGCACCGCCGTTCTGGGGGCCCCACTCGCCGTTGTACACGGCGCGGCCTTGGGCTTTCTGATAGCTCGTGAGGTACGCGACTTGTGCGGTGATGGTCGCCGGGCCCGACGGATTGGTCGCCGCGGGAAGCGTGTTGTAGTTGTCGAACCACTGCTTGGCCCAGGACGCGGCCGTGGCCGCCGCGACGGGGGTAATCGGCGAGGCGGGAGGTCCCGGGAAAATCACGCCGGTGGTCATGGACTCGGGCCCCATCCAACTCTTGCCCTGCATGCTGAAGAGCTTCGGCTCGTAGAGATGGACGGCCACCAGCAGGTTCGCGTCGTTCGGAAGGGTGAGCGACGCGAGCTTGCTCGGGTCGGCCCAGAACACGGCATCCACCACCAGAAGACGACGCGGGTTGGTCGGGCGCACGGTCGAGATGGCGGCAGCGGCGATGTCGTTCCAGATGCTGTCGAGCTGCGAGTTGGGCTCGTTCAGTAGCTCGAAGGCGACGGTATCGGGGCGGTCCTTGTAGCGGCTCGCGATCTGAGACCACAGCGCGAGGAATCGCTCACGCTGACCGCTCGGACTGCTGGCCATTTCATCGTACGCGTGCATGTCGACGATGACGGCAAGATTCGCGGCGAGCGCTTGATCCAAGACGGCATCGATGCGCGTAAAAAATGCGTTGTCAATGGTGTAGGGCGCGCTGGTTTGGGCGTGACCACTGAATTTCATGGGAATTCGCACGTGATCGAAGCCGCGCTTCGCAATGAACGGGAAGTCGCTAGCCAGAACCGTGCCGCCCCAGTCGCCCTCGTTGGGCGCCTCGAGGCGATTCCCCAGGTTGATGCCCTTCTTGAAGTGCCCTGCAGCGGCCGGCGGCTGCCCGAAGACGAAGGGATCGGGACCATCCGCAGAGGTATCCCGGCCCGGTGGCGCGTCGGCGAGGGCAGCGTCGCGGGCCCCACCTCCGCCAGTCGAGCTGCCGCCTGCGCCTCCTCCGGTACCACCCATCGCTCCGCCGCTGGCGGTGGCGCCGCCGGTGCCTCGCGAACCGCCACCGGGGCCTGAAGCGCCAGCCGCCCCACCCGCCCCTGCTCCGCCCGAGCCGACCATGCCTCCGGTGGCGCCACCCGTGCCGGCGATGTCTCCCCCGGTGCCACCCGAGCCGGCTACAAGTCCGCCGGTATCACTCGAGCCGGCCGAGCTCCCCGCCGCGCCACCCGCGCCGACCGTGCCTGCCGTGGCGTGGCCGCCGCCGGACGATCCCCCGACGCCTCCGCCTGCGTTGGTTGCCGTGCTGCCGCCACTTCCTTGTCTTCCGCCGCTGCCCGTCCCGCCACCCGCTGCCGTCGCGCCCCCCGAAGCCGAGCCGCCGGCGGCCTTTTCGCCCGAGGAGGAGCCATTTCCCGTGCTGGATGACGAGCATGCGCAGAACGACACTGCAACGCAGATTGCCGCCGAGGCCACGACCGACCTGTGATTCATGCGGCCGAAGCTAGCCGCGAAGAGCACGGGCGTCTTCGTGTTTCTTGGGATTCTTGGCTCTTACGCCTGTCGCCAAGAAGGTACGCTCATGCGACAATCGCCGCACCAGTCGGTCTGCTCGCTCCCGCCCTGATGCGCTGTCATCTGGAACCGGTGCGCGCCAACTGGCGGAGCGTATTCGGCAAGAAGTGGGGGCGCAAACCCACGACTCGGCCAAAGGGACACCGCACCGATGTCGATTTCTATGCATGAGCGGTCAGGGGAGGACTGACTTGATTGCGGCGTACCAGACGTCTCCCATGTGGTTATAGCCGGCTTGGTTCGGGTGAATGGGGTCGGCTTTGGCAGGAAACATCGTCTTGGGGTCGAAGCTGGTGTGCTGGTCGACGATGTAGACGTGCTTGCCGGCGTTCTGTCGAGGCGGCACCACCGTCGTAGCGATCAAGTCATTGAATTTGACGACGAAAGCGTCTTCCGGGCCGTTGTCCCCGACTGGAATGAGCTGTGCGACGAAAATCGATGCGTTCGGTGCCTTGCCGATAACCTTGTCGATGAGCGAGCCAAGGTCGGCAGCGTCTTGTGTCATCTGAGTGGACGAGTCGTTGCGATTGTTGGTCCCGGCATGCAGCAGAACGATGTGAGGGATCACGTTGAAGGCGAACAGACTGCCACTGGGACAGTACATGGAGCCTCCGCTTCCGCCCGTCATCAGGTTTGCGATCGAGTTGATGTTTTGTGCAAAGAACCCCGCGTGCTTGGCCGGGAACGAAGTACCGTCGATAGTCGCAGGACCATTCGAGCAAGGACCGACGAACGTGATCTTCTTGTGGTCGGCCAGCGCGTCGTGAAACAGTTGCCCCCGATAGCCGCCAATCTTATCTTGCATGCCATCGTCGGAGAAGCCGAGCGTAATCGAGTCCCCTAGTGGCAGGATCACGCAGTTGCTTCCATCCGTCGGGCAAGGACTGTAGGCCGCCGGCGCCACGTCGGTCGGGGCGCCGCCGTCGGATGCGCCCGCACCTCCGCTTCCGCCGCCCGCACTGCCTCCACCACCGCCGCTTGCGCCACCCGCTCTGCTGCCACCGCCGCCGCTCGCGCCGCCCGCTCTGCTTCCGCCACCGCTGCTCGCGCCCCCGCTTGCTCGACCCGCACTGCCTCCACCCGTTCCGCTCGCGCCGCCGCCTGTCGCCCCGCCCGTGCCTGGAGAACCGCCATTGCCCGCCATGCTGCCAGTGCCTGTCATGCCGCCAACGCCCGTCATGCCACTGCCACCTGTCGCCCCGCCGCTCCCCGGAAAACCGCCGCTGCCCACCATGCCCGCACCGCCTGTCATGCCACCGCCGGAAGCGCCGCCGCTGCCTGGAACACCTCCGCTGTTCGGCGCGCCCCCAGTGCCGGCCGAGCTGCCGCCACCACCCGAGACTCCTCCGCTGCTTGTGGTACCGCCCGTGCCGTTGGCTCCACCGCTCCCGGAGCTGCCTGCCGTGCCCGTCCTCTGGGTGGCGCCTGCGCCGCCAGATGGGGCGCCGCCTTTGCCGCAATCCAGGGACGCAACGAGAAAGAGGACGGCGACCAAGTTGAGCCATCTTATCGGCATGCGAACCTCCGAGTGGGGCCAGAAGTCCATGTGAGACTACCATCGAAGGCGGCGGACCGCCTGCCCACGATCGGTGAGCGGCGGTCTTCGCGGCTGCGGCCCAGGAGATTCTGGCGCGGGATGGAGCTGGCAGCCATTGGTGTCAGCCACCCACCTAGCCCAGCATCTGCTGAGGCTGGCTGCCCACTCGGGCCATCACGGCGGAGCCGCATACGTCGGGATGGGCGAACTGTGCGACCAACACCGAGAAGGCCCCGGTGTGCACCAATTTCACGGACTGTCTAATGCCCGGTCTGAGTCCGTAGAGTCGCCCGCTTGCCCAGCGGGCCACGCCTCGCCTACGCGCCCAAGCGTTTCTGTCACGGGTTGGCGAGGGTTGCCCAGGTGTTGGGCGCCGCCAGACCGTTCTTCACACCGGTCATGATTCCGTCGACAATTGACTGTTGCGTCACGGCGCCGCTGTTCCGGTCGAAGAGCGAGAACGATTGGCTGCCGGAGCCCCCATTATCCCACCAGATGGGGACCAGGCCGGCGGTGGTTGTGTCCTGCGAATAGGCCAGGGCGTGCGCCGCGCGATTGGCCGTTACTTGGGCTGCCATGGAACCCCATTCGCCGATGAAGATGACCTGGGTGGGCAGCCAGACGCGGATCTGCTGGGCGATGGAATTTTGCATGCTGGTGTAGTCCGACGAGTTCCCCCAGGCGTAGGCAGTCGTGCCAAGGCCGAAATTCGTCGGGTAGTAGGTGTGGAGCGAGATCACGAGATTGGGGTCGTTGATGAAGCTCACTTTCTGCATCGACTGGATGCCCGACTGGATTGGGCTTGCGCCGACCGGCTGGATCATGATGATGCGCGTAGCATTGCCCCCGCCGGTGCCGCGGATAGCGCTGTAGCACGCCTCGATGTACATGTTGAGGTCGGTTTGCGCCTGCGAGGTGTTGCCGCCGCCGGCCTCGTTGGGCTCATTGAAGCACTCCAACATCAAACGGGGATCAAAGGATTTGAAGATCGTGGCGATCTGGGTCCACACTGACGTCACCTCAGTGGCCACACTGGACGCGGACGACGTTGCGGGGAAGGTGACCCATCCCCCATTTCCATCCGCCTCATGGTGGGTATTGACGAAGACGTACATGCCGGCGTCAATGGCCCACTGGGCGGTTTGTTTCACTTTGTTCATCCAAGCGGAATCGATCGTGTACGACGGGGCGGCGCCGATGTGATTTGTCCAGGTTACCGGGAGCCTCAGCGTCTTGAACCCCGCTGAGTGCACGGCGTTGATCAGGGTTTGACTCGGGGTGGGGTTGCCCCAGCTGGTCTCATTCGGAGTTGCGTCGAACGAGTTGCCCAGATTCCAGCCCGGGGCCATGAGCTTGACTGCCTGCTGTGGGGTAAGTTGCCCCGTCGTCGTTCCGCCCCCCGTTGCGGAGTTGCCGCCAAGTCCGGTCGTTCCGCCACTGCCCGCGACGCCCCCGGTTGCGTTGCCGCCGGATCCGGTCGTTCCGCCACTGCCGGCGCTGGCCGTCCTGCCTCCGGACCCGATGGTTCCACCGGAAGCTGAGCTGCCACCTGATCCGCTGTTGCCGCCGTTGCCAGCCCGGCCACCACTGCCACCGGTCGCAGGCACGCCACCGAGCGAGCCCGCGACGCCCCCAGAACCAGCAGCGCCGCCTGAGCCGCTCCCCAGGTCACGCGGCCCTGCATCCCCCACAATCCCCACACCGCCCGTGCCAGGCGCACCACCGAACGAGCCCCCGACGCCGCCAGAATCGCTGGCGCCGCCGGAGCCGGTCGCATGCGTCGAGCTTCCAGCGGTTCCTTGCGTTCCGCCCGAGGATCGGCCTCCGCGAGCTGCATCGACCGTGCCACCCGAAGGCGTGCCGCCACACCCCTCCACCAAATGAGAGATCAGCACGAGGGCAAGAGCGAGAAAAGATCTTTTGATGACTGCGCTTCCTTACTCACCCATCCCATGTGCCCAGCGGAGGCAGACATTCAACCAAAACCTGCCTCATGTATGGCGCGGCCTTGGCGTACCTCGGTCAGAACAGGGCAATGGAGCGCAAAAGCGAGAATGGGGCCTGATGAAGGCTAGTTACTATAGGTTGGCTCACCGCCTTCCCGGCATCCAGTAGTATTATTCGCATTTCTTGGGACTATTTCGGGGACGCATGGGAAGATGTTGCGGCCTTCTTGGGCGTGCCGGTCTGTCGCTCTACGTTCTGCCTTTGTTGGTGGAACGAGGTCACGGGAACCTTCACAGTGGCGGCGCAACGGGCAGGTGCTGTCCCGGCTGACCGGCGCGAGATGCTGGGGGTGACCGCGAACCAATTGGCCATTTCGCTGCTGGAATCGCCAGAGCCAAGGCTCGGTCCGGATTCATGAAACAGGCTCTAGGCACACAGCGGAGAGTGGCTCAACTGACCGTACGCTGATCGGGGCGGGATGGCGTACACTACCCTGCGTGATCGAGATAGCCCCGCCAGGACCCGCAAACAGTGGCAAGAGTCACTCCGGCAGTCTGCACGGGCGCGCTGCCGCTCGTGCCCACGAGTGGCAGCAGGGCATAAGAGGTTTCCTCGTTTTCTTGGCACCTGCGCTCGTTGCTTTCGGGTGGGCGGGAGACGTGGTGGCCGCGGTCAGCGTATTTCCGGGTGACGGCTGTCCCGCCAGGGAGGCCATCGACACGAATCTGGAAAGCTTGGGTGCGCTCGTTCTGCTCACCCAACTTGGCACCGCCGAGGTCCGGGTCCAAGAACCATCGCTTCACGTGTTTTTCCGCGACCGTCGCGGCGAGTCCCTCGGCGTTCGTGTGGTGACCGCAACCAGCGACTGCGGGACACGTGCCGCTCTGGCGGCGGCGGTGATCGCGGCTTTCGTCGGAGAATGGGCGCAGACAAAGCTGGCGGATGCCGTCTCCCCGCCCGCGGCATCTTCGACGGCGACCCCTGGAGCGGCAGCCGCCCCGCCACCGGAGGCAAACCGCACCCAACAGGCCGAACCAGGCGTGAGAGTTTCAGCCGCGGCGCAGCCGATATCGTCGACTACGCGAACCTGGCAGGCGGAATTGGGGGCGATGGCTTTTGGAATCCACGATGGCGACGCAGGCAGCTTCGGCTTCGGCTTGCGCGCAAGTCTGAATCGCGGCGCGTACATGGCTTCCGCCTTGGTGGAAGGATCCTTGGATCGGGAGCGGCCACTCGGTCCTGGCCAAGGTGCCTATCGATTTCTGCGCGCCGGTCTGGGCCTCGGCGTTCGTTGGCAGTGGCCCCGCATCTTCTTGGATACGACAGTGGTGCCCATGGTTGAGCGCCTCTCGCTTCAGGGCAAGAATGTGACAACCCCGAAGCAGGCGACGGACTGGGGATTCGTTGTTGCCGGCCACGCGTCGCTTGGCTGGAATAGACCGCGCTGGCGGCCTTTCCTGTTCATTGGAGCGAGCTACAGCAGCCCGAGTCAGCGGATGACGCTTTCGGATACCGACGTCAGGGTTCCGCTTTCGTCGGTCAATGTCGAGGCTGGTCTTGGAGTCTCATTGAGGATTTGGCCATAGCACACCGCGGCCCGAGGGAGCCGGGAAAGGCCGAGTCTCGTGCGTGGATAGATGGAGCGAGGCGTCTTCCCTGAAGAACCTGGCTGAAACGATTCTCACCGTCCCGTCACTCACCTACTGATACTGCGATGATGTCAGCTGCCCTGCAGGTTCGTCCCACTACGGAGTCGATGTACAGCCATCATGCGCATGAGGTGGCGCGTTGGGCCGAACGGCTTGCAGGCCCTGGTTTCGACGTGGAGGACATTGTGCACGAGGTCTTCACCATAGCCTACGAACGTGCGCACAAATTTCGGGGTGATTGCAGCCTGAGAACCTGGCTTTTCGGCATCACGAAGAAGGTTGTGCAACATCGCCGACGCAAGGAGCGTTGGTGGCGCTGGCTCAGTGGTTCGGCCGACGAAACGGCCGGACACCTCGCGAGCGACAGCCCTGATCCTCTGCGCACCGTCGAGCAGAACCAAGCCGCGGCCGAGGTATATGGAGTGCTGGATCGTTTGTCAGAGCGCGATCGGCAGGTCCTGATCCTGTGCGAATTGGAGGGTCTCGACGCCGAGGAAGCAGGCCATCTGCTCGGAATTCGTCAAGCCAACGTGCGCCTGCGCTTGCACCGCGCCCGTGCGCGGTTCGCCCACGCCTATCAAGAATTCGTCAACAGGAGCAGCCAGAGGAGGTCGCCATGACCCTCAATCGTCATTCTGTCACGTCCGATGTCGAACGCGAATCCCTGGAGTTCCTCGACCGAGCCCGAAAACTGCGTGGACTTTCGTCGATGCAGTTCCAGCGCATCGAATATCGCCTGACGCATACGATTCGCCCCAAGCGAAGGAGGCTCTGGGTACCCGCACTGGCCGCGTTCTGCTTGGTACTGATCGCAGGAACCGCCGTCGCTCATGTGGTTGATCTGTCGCGCTTGCCGTTCATCGGTACTCTTTTCCCGACCCATAGGCAGAGTCCCGCACTCGAAACGCCAGGTACGCGCAAACAGCACTCGCATGTGCCATCGGTCGCCGTGGCTCCTGCCGGCGTGAACCTACCAACAACGCCACCCGCGGTGATCGCAACGCCGTCCCCGGTCGGAACCTCCCCCAAGGCGCTGCCTGCCCTTCCGTCGGGTCTGGCGCCTGTTGCCACACGCACCACAAGATCAGGTCCCGAGATTGCGCGCAGCTTGAGCTTCGCATCGCCCCGCAGTGCTGGACGACAGACAGAACCAAGTGACCGCGGCGCAATCCACGAGGCTGTCTCGCTGACCAACCCAAGCCCAATCGTCGAGCCCGAGCCCGTCCGAGCGCCGACCATCGACATCGTGCCACGCGTGGCCCCTGAAATCGCCCCGACAGGCCAGGCGGTGGAACCCATCGAGGCGGAGAGCCGGTCGTTCTCGGCGGCGCTCGCCGAGTGGCACCGTGATCATGACGCCAAAGCCGCGCTGGCAGCGCTGAATGGCCATGAGAGCAGATTCCCAGGCGGGCAAATGCAATTGGAGGCTAGGCTTCTTCGTGCAGAGATTCTGCTGCAACAGGGGCGCGAGCGAGAGGGGTTAGCCCTGCTCGACAGCATGTATCTACCTGAGCTTCCACGCGGCCGCGAACTACAAACCGTGCGCGGCGAATTGCGGATCAAGTACGGCCGTTGCGCCGAAGGGCGACACGATCTGAATCATGTTCTCTCCAAGAAGACAACGGATGTCCTGGCCCGCCGGGCTGCGCGTGCAATTTCTCTTTGCCCCTGAAACGCTCGCGTTCGACCCATCACTAACTCGACACAACCACTTACGAGGTTTCTCTTGATCACAAGAAAAGCATCCCCTCGATTCTTCGCTTTGCCGGCTTTCTTCGCCCTTCTGGTGGGTTGCGGGAATGACAATGTCCTGGGTAGGGGAGGCAACGATGCCGGCAAGGCTGGCGGCGCGCCAGGCGGAACCGGCGGGAGTAGCGGAACTGGCGGCAGGAACGGAACCGGCGGCAGTGGCGGAATCGGTGGCGGAACCGGTGGCAGTCCCGGAGCCGGTGGCAGCAGCGGAATCGGCGGTAGCACGTCTGTGTCTGTCAACGCCTGCACCGAGGCCGGCGGCTCGTGCGTAGCCGTGTACCCTGGAGCCTGCGCTTCCGGCATCGTAAATTCCTCCTTGTCTTGTCTTCCGCCGGGAATGGTGGGCAGTGAGTGCTGCATGCCAGGCGGAGCCGGCGGGAGCAGCGGAACTGGCGGCAGGAACGGAACCGGCGGCAGTGGCGGAACCAGTGGCAGCGGCGGAATCGGCGGCAGCACGTCTGTGCCTGTCAACACCTGCACGGAGGCCGGCGGTGTGTGCGTAGCTGTCGCTCCTGGAACCTGTTCCGGCACCGTGAATTCCTCCTTGTCTTGTGGTTCGGGGGTTGGCACTGAGTGCTGCATGTCAGGCGGAGCCGGCGGGAGCAGCGGGACTGGTGGCAGGAATGGCTCCGGGGGCAACGGCGGCACCAGTGGCAGCAGCGGAGTCGGCGGTAGCACGTCTGTGTCTGTCAACGCCTGCACACAGGCGGGAGGCACCTGCGTCACCGGCGCTCCCGGAAGCTGTTCCGGCGCGACCAATTCCTTGTCCTGTGGTCCGGGGATTGGCGGAATTTGCTGCATACCCGGTGGCGCCGGCGGAAGCAGCGGAGGTGGGGGCAGCAGCGGAACCGGGGGTATGAGCGGAACCGGTGGCAGGAATGGCTCTGGGGGCAACGGCGGCACCTCGGGTGCTGCCGGCCAAGGTGGCCGCGCAACCGGCGGCAGCACGGGCAGTGGCGGGACGAGCGGACCGGAAGCGGCGGCTTGTGGCCAAACAGGCGGGCTTTGCATCGAGGAGGGCGAGTGCGTGAAGCAAGGTGGCACGGTGGCTGCGACCAGCCCGGCCGGGTGCCATTTCGACGACGGTCCCGCCGAGTGTTGCGTGGCACCGGCGCCGAAACCCAATCCCGCCGTGTGCGCCGACGATGGCGGGGTCTGCACTTCAATCAGCGGATGCATGATGGCGGGAGGCTATTTCACCACGAGCAACTACGAGTGCGCCTTTCCCGGCGGCTGTTGCGTGCCTCATACCGCGTGCGGCGACCAGACCATCGACTGCTGCGGGGACAACGTCAGGTACAATTCTGCGTGCGAAGGGGGAAAGTTCGTCTGTGTGGTTGGCTCGCCCGTGCCGCTGGGCACCTGCAAGACGTCGATTTGAGAGCGGTGGTTTCGCACGAGCCAGTGGAGCCTCCACCAACCGGCGCTATCCGACGAGGCGTTTCCTCAGGCTACTTGGGAGTCAGCTTTATCACCGAGCCGGTGCCGTCTTCGTCGCCGTTGCTATTTGGGCGTCAGCTTCATCACGGTTCCGTCGTCAGCCGTCCAGTAGACGCTTGATGCATCCACGGCGACGAACTTGGGCTTCCCCGAGGCGAGAAGGGTTGGAGTTCCGCCGCCGACGGGCTCCCTCATCACCGTGCCAAGCCAATTCGCCCAGTAGACGTTCGAGGCGTCCACCGCGATACCGTTGGGGCTGATCTGCCCTGAGGCGAGAGTAGTGGGCGCTCCACCGCCGGTGGGTACTTTCATCACCGTGCCGTCGTTGACGTTACCCCAGAAGACGCTCGCGGCACCCACCGCCACGCCGTAGGGGTTGTTCTGCCCTCCGACGAGGGTGGTAGGCGTGCCGCCGCTGGTGGACACTTTCATCACCGAGCCGGGGGTATTGTTGTTCACCCAGTAGACATTCGTGCCGTCCGCGCCGACGCCAGAGGGGTAGTCCTGCCCCGAGGCGAGGGTGCTGGGGGAACCGCCCGCAATCGGCACCTTCATCACCGTGCCACCGGGACCAGAGTAGGTCCAATAGACGGAGGTAGCATCTATTGCGATGTCGCCGGGATTGCTTTGGGCCGAAGCGAGGGTGGTGGGAGTGCCTCCACTAGTGAGCAACTTCATCACCGTGCCATCGTAGAAGCTGGTCCAGTAGATGCTGGTGGCATCTACGACGATCTTCTGGGGCCCTTTCTGGCCTGCGGCGAGAGTGGTGGCGGTGCCACCGCCGACAGGCACCTTCATTACCGTGCCGCCGGTGCCGCTTGCGTTGGTCCAATAGACGCTGGTCGCGTCCGCCGCGATGCCGTAGGGCAAGGTTTGCCCCGAGGCGAGGGTCACAAGGCACCGACCCGCAGCACAGGCTGCCGTAGAGGGCAAAGTTGCCGAGCACAAGGTTCCGCATCCGCCACAGTTGTGGTTGTCGGCCTGTTTGTCGACGCACGCGCCGTTGCACCAAGAAGGCAGGTTCGTCGGGCAGGCGCACTGGCCACTCTGGCAGGTCTGACCGTCGGGGCACGCACCGCATGTGGCCCCTGCGAGGCCGCACGATGTGGAAGTCTGGCTGGCGTAGCGCACGCACAGGTTGCCGTTGCAGCACCCGTCGGGGCACGAGGTTGCATCGCACGCGCATGCTCCTCGCTGGTCAGCGCCTCCCCGAAGGTGTGGCCAAGGCCGGAATCCTCCGCGCCATCGCCGGCGCGGGTCCGTTCCTTCCCCTCGCGTTGATACTGCGGACCGTCCACCTCGAACCCGCGCGATACCACGCCGAGCGCTACAAGCGTACCGGCGAGATCCTTCCCGACAGTGCGCTGGAGGAATTCAAGAAGTTCGACTCCATCTTCTTGGGCGCCATCGGCCACCCGGACG
>PMJO01000091.1 GCA_003158455.1 Myxococcales bacterium
GTGCGGCCTGCTGCACGACATCGGTATGGCGGCGACGCTACTCGTGCTGTCCGATCGCCCCAAGGAAGAGCCTTCCATCAGCCCGCTGGTGCTGGACGAGGTCTTGCGCCAGACCCACCAGGAGGTTTCGGGCATGATCGCCCAGCTATGGAAGCTGCCGGCTGAGGTGCAAGAGGTGCTGGCCAATCACCACAGTTTCCCCGTCAACCAGTCACCCAAGCCGCTATCCGCTGCGGTCGCCCTGGCTGAAGACTTGAGCCAGAAGCTCGGCCACGCCGTTACCATCGGCCCCGGCCGCTGTGACCTCGTCTCGCCCGCGACCCTTGCGCGTGCCCGTGAAGCGCTGGGGTTGACTGCGGAGCAGGAAGCTGAGCTGCGCGAGACCGGGGAAAAGCTGGCCACTGCGGTGACCCAGGACTTCGCATCGGCGCAGCCGCAGCCGGTCCCCGCTGCCGCGACCAAGACGGCGTCCGCGCCCGCCGCGGCAGCTCCCCCGGTTCCAGCGAAATCCGTCGCGCCCCGCGACGCCCGCCTGTCACTGTGGCGGCGTCTGGGCCGTATGTTATGGGGCAAGTAGCGCTGCGCGATATGACAGCGCGGCTCGGGTTAGCCTCAGCGACTGTTCTGTGGTATGGATGCCGCGCACCGTCGGACACCTACATTAACCTCACGAAACACGTGTGACTGTGGAGCAACCGGGAAGAATAGGAGTCGACATCGGCGCCGTATCGCTCAAGGCGGTTCGGATCGACCGTGCCGGCAAGGTAATCCAATCCTTCTACGCCCGACACAAGGGTGAACCAGCTCCCGTGCTGGAACGGGCGCTACGCGAGCTGGATCTGGCGCCAGGGGACGCCATCGGGTTCTGCGGACTGAACGCGACTCGCTTTTGCGAGGCTTTTGAAACCCGGCGGCTCGATATTGCGGCCTGTCAGATTCGCATCGTGCACGCCCAATTCCCCGAGGTTCGCAACATCATCGACATCGGCGGCGGGTCGGTGACCCTGGTGCAGCTCGATGCCCAGGGGCACTTTCAGAACTACGCCACCAACTCCATGTGCGCGGCGGGCACCGGATCGTTTCTCGACGAACAAGCCGCGCGCTTGGGACTGGATTGCAGCGATCCAGCCCTGGTGGGCAGCGTGGCCGAGCCGCCCTCCATCGCCACTCGTTGCTCGGTGTTCGCCAAGAGTGACCTCATCCACCGCCAGCAGGAGGGCTACAGCAAGGCTGCCATGTGGTCCGGCCTGTGCCGGGGCATGACCCGCACCCTGATTGGAACCTTGCTGCGCGCGCGGCCGCTGGATGCGCCCACTGCGATCATCGGAGGAGTGGCGCTCAACCGGGAGGTTCTGCGTTGGTTGGATGCGGCTTTCCCCAACCTGCTGCGCGCGCCGGCCTCGCCGCATCTGGTGGCGGCCATGGGCGCTGCCGCCTTGGGCGCGGTGCCACGGCGGCTGCCCTCGCGCGAATCACTACATCGTATTGCCACCAGCAGCGATGTGGAATTCCACCCCTGGCCGCTGACCCTGGAGAAGTCCAAGTACCCTGATTTCCAGCTGGCCGAGTCCTACACCGACCCGGAAGGCAACGAGGTGCGCGTGGTTTCGTGGCCCGCGGGCCAGGCGCTGCGCGTGTATCTGGGCATTGACATCGGCTCGACCAGCACCAAGTTGGCGTTGGTCAACGAGAAGGACGAGCTGCTGGTCGACGTGTACCGCAAGACGGGCGGCGATCCCGTGGGCGCCACGCAGAAGCTGTGCCGCGCCTTGCGCGAGCTTGAGGAAAAGAAGGGTGCGCGCATCGAGGTGCTGGGCGCGGGGACCACCGGCAGCGGCCGCAAGATCGTGGGCGAGGTGATCGGCGCGGACGCCATCATCAACGAAATCAGCGCCCACGTGGCAGGCGCCACTTTCACCGATCCCAGCGTCGACACCATTTTCGAGATCGGCGGCCAGGACGCCAAGTACATGCACATCGTCGACGGTCACATCCGCGACGCCAACATGAACTACGTGTGCGCCGCCGGCACCGGCTCGTTCATCGAAGAGCAGGCCAACAAGCTGGGCTACAAAGTTGCGGAGGTCGGGCAAGCGGTCCTGGGGGTGAAGCCCCCCCGCGCCACCGATCGCTGCACCGTCTTCATGGAGCAAGACGTGGGCCGTTTCATCGAGGCGGGCGCCAGCCGGCCCGAGGCTCTGGCCGCGGTCATGGTCGCGGTGGCCAAGAACTACCTCAACAAGGTGGTGGGCAACCGCTACCGCAGCCGCAAGCGCATCATGTTCCAGGGCGCCACCGCGCGGAATAAGGCGCTGGTGGCTGCGTTCGAACGCCTGCTCGACGTGGAGGTGGTGGTTTCGCCCTACTGTCACGTGATGGGCGCCTTTGGCGTGGCCCGCCTAGTGCGCCAAACCATGGCGGAGCAGCGCCTGAGCTCGTCGCTCTTTCGTGGGCTCGACCTGGACAAGCGCAAGATCGCGCTGCGCAAGGAAACCTGTGATCTCTGCCAGAACGACTGCACCATCACCTTTGCCGACATCGAGGGTGTGCAGGGCTCGCCGTCGTGGGGCTACATGTGCGGCCGCGATCCCAACGAGCAGAAGGTGCGCAAGAGCCCATTCGACCGAGCCTTGCGCCTGCGCCAGCGCCTGTGGCGCGAGGCGGGCGCCGGGGTCAAGGTCCCCGACAACGCGCCGGTGGTCGGACTTCCGCAAGCCCTGCTGACCTACACGTACTATCCACTGTGGCAGCGTTTCTTCAACACGCTGGGCGTGCGCGTGCAGCTTTCCGGCCAGACTACCGACGAGATCCGCGAGCTGGGCCCGCGCATGGCGGGTGCCGACTTCTGCTTCCCGGCCAAGCTGGCGCTCGGCCATGTGGCCAAGCTAGCGGTCACCGACGGGGTGGACTTCGTGTTCGTTCCGCACTTGAAAAACACTCCGGCCAACGAAGAGACCACAGGCACCGCCGTCTGTCCCTACGTGCAGGGCACCGCGGCCTGCAGCCGCACCGCCCTGGCCATGAACCACCTGGATGCCTCGCGCTTGCTTTCGCCGTTGGTCGACATGCGCATGCGCGAGCGGGACATCATCAAGACCTTGAGCGACGAGCTGGCCCGGCCGCTCGGGCGCTCGTCGCGCGACATCCGGCGCGCCTGGCGCGCGGGCCTGCAGGCGCAGGCCGACTTCGAAGAGCGCTGCCAGCAAGAGGGTGAGAAGATCTTGGCCGAAGCCACCGCCAAGAACGAAAAGATGATCCTGCTGGTGGGCCGGCCCTACAATAACTACGATGGCGGCGCCAACCTGGGTCTACCGCAGAAGATCGCGGACATGGGCCGCACGGTTTTGCCCATGGACTTCCTGCGGCCCCAGCTGTGGCGCCTGGGTCTGCGCTACCGCAATGCTTTTTGGAGCTACGGCCAGAGGATCCTGACCGCGCTGGAACAGGCGGCCGAGAGCGAGTTGCTCGACGTGGTGTACCTGACCAACTTCTCCTGTGGGCCGGATAGCTTCCTGCTCAGCTTCGCCGAGGAGATCATGGGGCGCCGGCCTCTCCTCATGCTGGAGTTGGACGAGCACGGCGCCGACGCGGGGTACATGACCCGGTTGGAAGCGTATTTCGATGTCTTGCGCCGGCCGCGGCCCGAACGCGGCCCGCGCGCGCGCGAGCACATCGAGCCTTCGGATCTGCGCGGCCGCACAATCTGGGTTCCGCCCATGCACCAGTTCGGCACACGCCTGTTCGCGGCGGCCTTTCGCAAGCACGGCTATGACGCGCGTACCTTGCCCGAGGAGGACAAGGAGTCGTTCGACCTGGGCCGCTCGCTCACCCGCGGCTCCGAGTGCCTGCCTTGCGCGCTCACCATCGGGACGCTTCTTCAGACCCTGCGCAAGCAGCCCGCGGGCGGCAGACACGCCTTTTTCATGCCCAGTTCCAAGGGGCCATGCCGCTTCGGCCAGTACACGGTTTTGCACCGACAGATCCTGGACCGCGAGGGATTCGAAGACGTGGCCATTTTGGCACCAGCATCGAACAACGCCTACCAGGGTCTCGACAGCCAGATGCGGCGCTCGCTGTTCAAGGCCATCGCCTGCGCGGACATCATCCTAAAGGCCCAGTGCAAGGTTCGGCCCTACGAGGTCAACGCCGGCGAAGCTGACCGGGTGGTGGCCGAGGTAACCGATGCGGTGGCGCTGGCCCTGGAGAAGGACGGCGATCTTCCGACTGTCATCCGCGAAGGCATCGGCAAGATTGCGGCTATTCCCGTGGCGGGAGCGCGCAAGCCCCTGGTCGGCATCGTGGGCGAGATCTACGTGCGCAACAACGTCTACGCCAACGAAGACGTGATCAGCGCGATTGAGATGTTCGGCGGCGAGGCGTGGATGATTCCAATTACCGACTGGATCCTCTACACGTCGTCAATTGAGAACTACATGGAGGAATTCCCCTCGACCATCATGTCGTGGGACAAGGCCGACACCTTCGTCACCTACTACTGGATGCGGCATTGGGAACAGAAGCTCATGCGTGCGGCCAGTCCGTTTCTGGACGATCGGCACGAGCCGCCCTTCCAGGAGTGCATGAAGCTGGCCACGCCCTACATGGCGTTCTATTGCGGCGGCGAAGGCAAGCTGTCAATAGGCCGCGCGATCAAGTTCGCGCAGCAGGGCGCGGCCATGGTGGTGAACTGCGCGCCGTTTGGCTGCATGCCCGAGACCGTGGCTACGGCAGTATTCGGCCGCGTGTCCGCCGACGTCGACATGCCCATTGTCAGTTTGTTCTACGACGGCAGTGGCGGACAGAACCGACGCCTCGAGGTCTTCCTCAACAATGCGGTCAGTGGCAAGCGCCAAAGTGGCCGCATGACCATCGGCGGCGGCGATGTGCAGTCCGGTGGCTGGCGCCCCGCGGATAAGCTAGTGCCGGTGCAGAACCTGACCGCGCGCATGCGCACGGGCGGGAACGCCGGCGAGCCAGCGTAGCGTCGCGGGGGTATTCCACCTCGCCGAAAGTCCCATGTCTCGTCTCCTGGGCGGCACTATAGCCATCACGCTGACGCATGCGGTGAGAAATGTGCCGCTCAATTACACAACAAAAGACGGGGACACCAGCGAGCTGTGAAGTCCACTGACGCTATCCCCGCACTGAAGGACGACTGAAAGTGCCCGGTCATTTGGGTTGAATTGATGGACTTGATGGTCAGAACCGTGGGGACTCCTCCCTCTTCCCAGGTGGTTTGATTCGGGAACCTGGGATCGGAATGGTACACGTACATCGCGTTTCCGTTTGTTCCATCGAGGATGTAGGTTCGGGGTGTACCGGTCCAACGACAATCGCCAGTGGAAGACCATGCGATACCGGAGCCGTACCCCGAGCTGATCACACCGCCACGAAGGAGCGGCGAGCTGATCGCGCTGCCCGTGCTTGGCGGAGTACAGCACGACTACCGCCTGGTGGCGTGAACGACCCAGCTGGGCAGTGCCTGATGGGCGCGCCTGCTAGGCGGACAAGTCCGCGGGACGTGCCGAAGCGTCTCGATCCGTTCCGGCCAGAGCGCAACCGGGGCCATCGGCACCGCCCTGGCCGGGGAGGTCACCATCGCTCGTCTGCCCGTTTCGGGCGTGGCATGGAGTTCTCTCGGAGTACGGGCGCGTGACCGTCTCATTCGCCTCTGGACCCGAAGCCCGCAAGCACCTAGAATCTCGCTCGTCCCGCCCGGCCTGGTATGCCGGCGCGGAGAAAGGAGAACTCGAATGGCACGAGGGCGTGTGCCAGGGCCGACGGGAGCGGTCGGACGACCGCCCGGCCCCTTTGGTCCATCGGGGGCTGCGGTTTCGAGCGCGGAGTCGCTGGGGCTCGGACGGTCGATCTCGCTTATCTCCAACTTGGGATCCGTGCGGCACCCCGCTCCGCTGCTCCTACACAGCGACTTCTTGGGCGAGCAATTCGACTATGATCGGATCTATATGGATATCGTACGGTGGGAGGGCGCTATCCCCTATATGTACCTCGACACTCACAAGCCGCCGCTGGTGACCGTGGGCGCGGGGAACATGCTCCCGGATGAAAGCGCGGCGGAGGCGCTGCCGTTCAACAACGCCGCGACGGGCCGGCCGGCGACGAGAACGGAAAAGGTGCACGCCTTTCGCACAGTGGCGGCCATGAAGGGGTCCTTGGCGGCGAAACATTACCGTTTGAGTCCGAGCATTGAGCTTCCGGAAGCGAAGGTGAAGGAGCTGGCGATCAACCGAATCAAGACCGAGTTCATCCCCCAGATCAAGAAACTGTACCCAGGGTTCGATGGCTTTCCTGCCCCGGCTCGCGAGGCCATCCTTGACATCGCGTACAACGCGGGCGTTGGTCAACCGGAGAAAGTCGTGCATGGCAAGAAGCACAAGGCGACGGGGCTATACAGTTTTCATCGATTGAAGACCGCCATCGACGCCGGCGATTGGATGGGCGCTGCACGAGCTAGCCACCGATCGTCATCCCGACCAGATCGCAACGAATGGGCGCGCAAGCTCTTCGAGCGGGCCGCGCACCTTGCGGCACTTAGAGACGGCCCCTCTCACAATCTGGACTTTCTCGGTGCACATCTCAAACTACCGGTCTTCTGATGCAACTGGGACGACGCTCTCTGATCATGCTTTTCACCTTTCTGATCCTGCTTGGTGTCCAAGGCGCTGCCGCTGGCGACGGACCAGTGCCCGTCTTTCTATCGAAAGAGTTGGGGGTGGGCGACCTGTCGGAGGTTGCCGCTGCACTGGATCGGCCGCTCAATGACGCTTGGGTGGTCAAGATGGCGGCAGGTGGAAAACGCCGAATCAAGACGTGCCGCGATTTCGTTGCGGTGACCAAGTCTCGGTTCGACCTGCCAAATGCCGCTGACTGGGCGGCGTGGTGGCAGCAGGGCGCCCCCTGCTTCGCGCTCGACGCCCTCCAGGGGGCAAGGCCGGCCGTTCGCAGTCACCTGGGTTGGTTTGGTTTCTCGAAACCGGGCATCAAGAGACTGCCACCTCGCCTGGCCCTGTTGGAGAGCCCCGACGAGCTCGACGAGGTGGCCGCAGCCGAGAAGGCGTGCCAGGACTGGGGCCGTTTCGACGAGACGCTGAAGGTTCGCGTCCAGGCCCCTGACAAGGCCACACTGCGCAGCGATGGCTGGACAGGGCGCCTGGTCCTCTATGCCCGGGCCGACATCGACGGCGATGGTCTGGAAGATCTCCTGGTCCGGCGCGACGGCCATGCGACCGGTGGAACGGCGGCAGAGTCCCGCGTTTTCGTCGTCACCCAGCTGTCGCCCACCGGATGCACGCGTGTGGTGCGTGCAATGGGCGCACCCGACTCGGAAGAATCACCCTGAGAAAGACTGGAAGCCGAGCGTAGCGCGCGAGTGGAGTGCCAGTGGCATATTCAGAAATGCGGCAAATGCGGATAGGATAGCGCCGCACCGATGTTGATCTCGCAAGCGCGCCGCTGGTGACTCGGATCTCCCCGATGGCAGACCACTCATCACGTCGGCACGTGCGTTTCTCGACGGACAGACCCTCTTAGGCACTTCCCGAGCAGACCTCCAACAGATATATTGAAGCCATGACCCGACGCTATGCCGAATTGAAGGCTGGGATTGTTGCAGTGTCTGCGTTTTGCGCTGTCTCCCAAGCCTGTTCAAGTGGGAGCTCTGGAGGAAACGCGGGCACAGGAGGAGTTGCCACAAGCGCGGGCGGTTCCAGTGGAGGTGGGGCGATTGTTCCGGGCGGTACAACAGCGTCGAGCGGCGGGTCGAATTCCTCGGGGGGAAATCTCCAGCAGGGCGGATCGAGTAACTCTGGCGGAGTGGTAGCACGCGGGGGCACGATTGGTTCTGGCGGAACGGCGGGCGGTGCTTCCGGGGGCAGCGCCGCGGGCGGTGTAACAGGCGTCGGCGGATCGAGCTCAACTGGCGGTGGTATGTCTTCGGGCACAGGAGGCGGCTCTGGCGGCCAAGTCGGCTCTGGCGGCCAGGTCGGCTCTGGTGGCCAAGTCGGATCGGGCGGGCAAATCGGCTCCGGCGGCCGAGTCGGCTCTGGTGGCCAAGTCGGCACGGGCGGGCAAATCGGCTCCGGTGGCAGAGGCGGCTCTGGCGGCCAAGGCGGGAGCGCCGGGAGCTCGGGTTCCGGAGGTTCGACTTCGACTGGCGGCACGTCGGCACAAGCTTGTCCGAGCCCTGCCATCGCGTCGGGCAACACAACCCACACGATTCAGAGCGGCGGCAGGAGCCGAACCTACGTGCTCCATGTCCCAAGCGGGTACACAGGCAAGACCGCAGTCCCGCTCCTCGTGGATTTTCATCCGCACGGCAGTACCGGGCCGAGCTGGCAGACCAGTTCACCGTACCCGCCGGTCGTCGATGGCGACGGCGTGGTCATCGCCTTTCCGAGCGCTGTAACTGATTGGAACGTCGGGCCTTGCTGCTCCGACGGTGTCGACGATGTCGGATTCGCCAAGGCACTTGTGAAGGAGGTCGAAGGGCTTGCCTGCATCGATGTGAAGCGCGTCTATGCTGCCGGCTTCTCGATGGGTGGCGGCATGACGAACTACGTCGCATGCAACGCAGCCGACGTCTTTGCGGCGTTTGCCCCCGCAGCCTTCGATTTGCTCCAAGAAAACGTGGCGGACTGCAAGCCCGCACGTCCCATCACGGTTGTTTCTTTCCGCGGCACGGCCGATCCATACGTTCCCTATGCGGGCGGCCTTTCGAACCTTGTTAAGCCGATCACGTTCCTGGGCGCGGTCAATACCATGAAGAAGTGGGCTGAGCTGAACGGCTGCACGGGTTCTGCCGCAGACGAAGGCAATGGATGCCAGGGCTACGCCGCTTCGCAATGCCCAGGCGGAGTGGAAGTGGTCCTGTGCACGAAACAGGAC
Source organism: Myxococcales bacterium (assembly GCA_003158455.1). Lineage (GTDB taxonomy): Bacteria > Myxococcota_A > Polyangia > Fen-1088 > Fen-1088 > Fen-1137. The sequence continues at coordinate 8,905 of PMJO01000091.1, forward strand.
GGAGGCCACGAAGCTGCAAACGCCAATTTGACCTGGCCAGTGCTGAAGCGTCACACGTTTCCGTGAGCGCTGGCATTTCGATGGGTTGCGCCGGCCGCGGCCCGAACGCGGCGCGCACGAGAGCACATCGAGCCTTCGGATCTGCGTGTCCGGCGACGTCGAAATGCCCACTGTCACGAACAGAACTGACGCCTGGAGGCCTTCCTCACCTGCCGCTTGCGGTGGGACCGAGTCTTGGCTAGGACTGGGGCATGCCGCTGGTTCACATCGACGTTTTGCAGGGCCATTCCGTTGCCCATCGGCGCGCCATCCTTGACGGCGTGCACGCCGCCCTGGTTGAGTGCTTCAAGATTCCCGACCGCGACCGCAACCAGGTCCTGCGCGAGCACGCAGCGGACAACTTCGACCGTCCTCCCGGCAGGAGCGACAACTTCACTGTGGTGCAAGTTCTTGCCTTCTCCGGTCGTAGCTGCGAAGCCAAGCGTGATCTCTTTGCGGCTATCGTGCGCAATTTGCAGCAGGCACCCGGCATCGATCCGCGTGACGTTTTCATTGTCATTTGCGAACCGCCGCTCGACAATTGGGGCATCCGCGGCGGGCAACAGGCCTCCAGCCTCGACCTGGGCTTCAAGATCGACGTCTAGTCTTCGGCTGATGGGTCCGCAGACCTGGCCAGCTAGTCACCGTCGCAGAAATCAGCATCACTGCCGCGCAGCCCACGACGTTGTACCAAAGGAAGCTGACGTTGGTTCGTAGGAAGAGGAAGAGGACGAGCAGTTCGGAGAGCAGGGCAGCGACGAACACAGCGGTTCCCTGCACCCGGCGCAAGAAGAATCCCACCGCGAAGATCCCCAGCACCGTGCCGTAGAACAGCGAACCGAGAATGTTGACCGCTTGGATGAGGTTTTCGAGCAGGGAAGCGAAAATGGCGAAGAGCAGGGCCAGAATTCCCCAGCCTGCGGTGAACCAGCGCGCGGCGCGAACGTAGTGTGCGTCGCTCGCGTTCTGGCACAGGCTACGTCGGTAGAAGTCGACAACCGTGGTGGAAGCCAGCGACGACAATTCGCCGGCCACCGCGGACATGGCCGCGCAAAAGATCACAGCGAGAAGCAAGCCCACGAGCCCACGCGGAAAATTGCGGATGACGAAGGACAAGAACACGTAGTCCGCGTCCTTGGTCGCCGCATGGGGCAGAGCAGTGGCGAGGACCTGCTGCATTTCATTGCGAACTGATGCGAAGGCCGCTGCGCTCTCGCGCACGGACTTCTCGGCGGCAACTATGGACTCCGTGTCATGCCGGCGCAAAGCAGCGTCGAGACGTTCGATCTCGGCGCGCTTGCGTGCAAAAGCGGCCTGGTGGTCGCGCTCAAGCGCGGCCGCGTGGGCCGCGTGGGGAGTCTGATAGACACGGGCAAGCTCCGGCTGATTGAAGAAGATCGGTGGCAAATTGAACTGGTAGAAGACGAAAACCATCACCCCAACCGAAAGAACGAGAAACTGCATGGGAACCTTGAGCAGGCCGTTGAAAAGCAGACCCAAGCGGCTTTCCGTTATGGATCGGCCAGTGAGGTAACGTTGCACCTGCGACTGGTCGGTCCCGAAATAGGCCATGGCCAGGAAGAAACCTCCCAACAAGCCGGACCAAAGGGTGTAGCGCCGGCTTGGATCCGCCGAGAAGTCGATGAGGTTGAGTTTGCCAAGGGTGCCCGCAATGTGGAAGGCGTTGCGCAGGGAAACCGATGCGGGCAAGCGCATCACGATGACGACAAACGCGACCACCATCCCGCCCAGCATCACGACCATCTGATGCTTCTGGGTCTGACTGACGGCACGGGTGCCGCCCGCAACTGTGTACAGGATCACCAGGCCGCCCATGCACAGGCAAGTGAAACGGAGCGGCCAACCGAGAAGCGACGACAGAATGATGGCGGGGGCGTAGATGGTGATACCAGCGGAAAGCCCACGCAGAAGCAGAAACAGCAACGCCGCCAACTGGCGGGTCTTGCGATCGAACCGGCTCTCAAGAAACTCGTAGGCGGTGTAGACCTGCAGGCGAAAATAGCGGGGAACAAAGGCTATCGACAGCACAATCATGGCCAAAGGCAGGCCGAGGTAGAACTGAACGAAACCCATTCCGTCTTGGTAGGCCTGGCCTGGGGTTGACAGAAAGGTCACTGCGCTGGCCTGGGTTGCCATTACCGACAAGCCAACCGTGTGCCATCTGTCTTGATAGCCGCCGCGCAAATAGGTGGCCATATCCTGCTTGCCGCGCGTCTTCCAAACCCCGTACGCCACTATGGCGCCCAGCGTGCCGAACAGAACCATCCAGTCGAGCGAAGTCATCGGTAAACAAGGGTGAGGGCTATGAAAAGCGCTATCTCCGCCAAGAGTGCGCCGGCCACCAAACCGTACAGGCCAGGCCAAGTCAGAAACGGTGGCGCCGTATGAAGCTCCCGGCGCGCTGGCTCATTTGCCATGAGACTCCGTGGCCCCGGCTAGAAGATTGGCGAACAGGCGGAAAGCGCCCGGCACGCCCGCGGGCAATTGCCGAAAGAATGCCAAGCCGGTGTAGATGAAGGTTCCCTTCCCATACCGCCCAACCAAAATGCCACCCGGCAGGGCTGGCTCGCCCGGGTCACTCATGGAGACCGGGGTTTGATAGCGATTATCCCAACTCGACGCGAAGTAGAGGCCGCGCTCTTGCAGCCAGCCCGCGAAATCACCCTCGGTAATCCTGTTTGGGTAACTGAGGATGGAGTGGCCGGGCGAAATGAGGGTGACCGGCGCGTCCTCGTCAGTCACGCGCTCGCGGCCGATCTCGAAAGGGAAAGGGCCGATGGGCGTATTGAGTGGGCTCAAGCGGTTGTTGGTGTTGTACTGGACGAGCAAGACTCCGCCAGCCTGTACATAGGCCAGCAGGGCTGCGTCGGCGGCGCGCACCCGAGGGTTGCTATTGAAGGCGCGCACACCCGTCACGACGGCATCGAAATTGGCAAAGGCGACGGCGCTTTGGCTCGCGGCCGCGTCCACCAGTACTGAATCGTCAACCACAGTCACTGTGTAGCCGGCCTGGCGGAGGCTGGCGGGGATCTCGTCGCCGGGGCCGGGAAGGTAGCCAATTCGGGTTCCCTTCCTCGCCAAGGGAAAAGTAACCAACTGTACGTCGGCCTTGGCGAAAATCGACTGCATCGGAATATGGGCGTGTTCAATGTGGGTCTGGCCGAGAGAGAAGCGGCTCTCCCCCACCTCAGCCCCAAATTGCAACACACCCCTTGCTGAAGCTTGCCGGCCGGCATTGGCGGACGGCTGAATGTGGAAGAGGACCTCCTTCTCGTCCCCGTTGGCGGCAAGTTCAAAGCGCGCGCTCGTGGGCGATACCGACCAGCCGGCCGGGATCTCGGGACGCAAGCTGCCCGAGATTGGCGCGGCCACTGCGGTGAGGCGAACGGCCAAGGTTCGCGGCTCTCCATTGGGCGAAACCAATACTGCGCTCGCGGGCCGTATCAGCACCGGGGGTGTAATCTCAAGGGGACGATAGCGCTCGCCCGCGACCGGGTCGGTCCACTTGAAGGTGATGGGCCGTCGCACGGTCAGGGTGGAAGTGCCGGCGCCAAGCACAAACTCCACCCCAAGTGGCGCAGCGGACTCGGGCACGCCGGTCAGCGCGGGATCCTCGACGTGGAAGAGCCCTGGTTCGGGCGGCGCGAGCAGCCAGTAGGGCGTGGTCAGCGCCGAGGTACGTGGGACGCGGATGGTTCGCTTAACCGTGAGCGGGGTGAGTGCGCCGTCAGCCATCGGGATGGCAGCGTCTGGGAAGCGGATCTCGCGCAGAGTGAACTTGGCCGGCGAGCGATTGATGGCGGTTGCCGTCACGTCTACGGTTCCGCCGGGCACGGCACGAAAATCGGCGGCGGTTGCCTCAAGGAAGAGTCCCGCGCAGGCCAGCACCAATTCGCGTACCTGATCCTGTTTCTGGATGCGCCAATAGACATCGCGAATGGAGTCCAGGGCCTTGTTCAATTGCAGGAGGGTAGGAATAGTCTTGTAGGGTTCCGCAGGCACGAATTGGCGTGCGGCTCGTTCGACCAGGCGTGCAACCGCGCTGCTGTTCTTCACCCGCGACCAGGAAAAGTCGATCCCGCCCAGTACCCCGCTGGCGATCGCGGGCGAGGCAGGCGCCTTGTCCAAGAGCTTGAAATACTCGACAATAGACCCGCGCGTGCGTGCCACACCGAAGCCCTGGCTCTTGTGCATACTGCGGCTGTCCGCCGCCATCTCGCCGTAGGAAAGCCCTAGTAGCGGATTGTACTGGCCCACATCCAGGCTGAGGAACTTCGACAAGTCCTCCCCCGGCTTGATGCTCCAGGAAGAGCGGTTCCAATACAGTCTTTGCGCCTGCCAGGGGTGCAGTTGGTGCGCAAGTTGTTCCGGAAAACGTGTCGGGTCCGCGGCGGCCCGAAATGCCTCGACCGCGAGCTGCGCCGAGGCGGTGTGGTGCCCATGGGTGTCGGCCAGCTCAGGGGAAAAGCGCGTGATGATGACGTCGGGCTGGAAGCGTCGGATGACCCAAACCACATCGGCCAGCACCGCGTTCTTGCCCCAAATGCGCAAGGTTTCCTCGGGGCTCTTCGAGTAGCCGAAGTCGCGCGCGCGGGTGAAGAACTGCTCTGCCCCATCCACCCGGCGTGCAGCGAGCAGTTCTTGCGTGCGAATGACACCCAACTCCGCTCCCTGCTCTGCGCCGATCAAATTTTGCCCTCCGTCGCCACGGGTGAGGGACAGATAGGCCGTGCGCAAGAGCGAGTGGTTGGCAAGGTAGGCGAGCAGATTGGTGTTCTCGTCGTCGGGGTGGGCGCCGATGTAGAGCACGCTGCCGACCACGCCTAGCTTGCGCAGGGCCAGTTGGATCCGCGCACTGTCCAGTTCAGTCGGGTCAGCTTGAGCGGCGCTAGCTGGAAAGGTGATCATGGCCAAGAGAACGACCAAGAGTAGAAAGCCGAAGCTTGCCCGGCGTGCAGGATTCCCGCCGAGTATACTCAACGCAAAAAGTGGGCCGCGCATTTTCTGATTCCTACCTTGCAGGTGAGCCTGCTGCACACGCGTTCTTTGCGCCAGGCTTTCGCGACCCGGCCGAACGGCAGAGGGCGGCCCGGCGCGCGGCGGGGCGCAAGCTGCCCGCCGTTTTGCTCGATGTCCTGCGCGAGCAACAGGCTGCCCTGCCGGCCAGCGTGGCCCGGCAGGCGAATCTGGCTGCCCTGGCCGAAGGTGGCGTGGCCGTCATCGCGACCGGGCAGCAGGTGGGCCTTTTCCTTGGGCCGCTCTACACATTCTACAAGGCTGCCTCGGCGGTGGCGGTGGCGCGAGCCATCGAGGCCGAGTCGGGGATCCGCTGCGTACCTCTCTTCTGGTTGCAAACTGAGGATCACGACTTTGCCGAGATTCGCACCTGCGCGGTGGCCGGACCAGACGGGCAGCCAGCGCGGCTGGAGTTGGCGGAAGGCAGTGAGGCACAGGCGCGCGTGTCGGTGGCGCATCGGTGCCTGGGGCCGGAGATAGATGCCCTGCTCGACAGGTTGGGTTCTCTGCTGGCTGGCCAGCCAGGCGCAGAAGAGGTGTTGTCGCTCTTGCGGGCGGAATATCGACCCGGGCGATCCCTCGCGGCGGCGTTCACCGGCGTGCTGGCCACGCTCTTTGCCGATGAGGGGCTGGTTTTTCTCGATCCGCGCGACGTGCGGGTGGCGTCCCTGGCGGCACCCATCTACCGGTCGTGCATCGAAGACGCGGATCTGATCGAGCGGCACTTGCAAGACCGCCAGGCCGCGCTTGCGGCCGCGGGATTTGCCACGCAGGTTGCGGTGCGCGCCTGTGCGTTGGTCTTCTTTCACCAGGGCAGCGTGGTTGGGCCACGCTTTCGTCTGCAAAAGGCGGGCGAAAACGCCACGGAGTGGGCCTTGGCCGGGACTACCGCAACTGTGCCTCACGCCGAATTGCTCGACCTGCTCGCGCGCGATCCGCTGCGCTTCTCCACTTCCGCGCTCTTGCGCCCCATCGTGCAAGACGCGCTCTTGCCGACGGCAGCCTACGTGGGCGGCCCGGGCGAGATCAACTACTTTGCCGAGCTGGGCCCGCTCTACCAGCACTTTGGGGTTCTGCCGCCGCTCCTGGTTCCCCGCACGCGTTTTCGCTGCGTGGACGCTCGTACCCGTCGCTGGCTTGCGCAGTCTGGTCTGCAGGCCGCCGATCTGGCGCAACCCGCGCACGAGATCCGCGCCCGGCTAACCCCGGCGCGCCCCGGCGCCTCACCCGATCCGCAAAAACTGCGCGATCGAGTCGCCCGGCAGATTCTGCCCGCAGTGGAGGAAGTCATCTCGGCCATTTCTGCGACCGGTGAGCATTTGCACCGGCCCGCGCAGCGCGCCCGAGGCAGCGTGGCCCATGCCCTGGAACAGCTCATTGGGCGCTACGCGCGCGACTTGGTCGAGCGCGATGAGACCACCCAGCGGCGGATTGCACAGCTTGAGATGGTCCTTCAGCCCGGCGGCGTCGCGCAAGAGCGCTTCTATGGTTGGCCGTGGCTGGCCGGCCACTTGGGATCCTCGACCTGCAAGCATCTGGTGCTGGAGCGACTGCAACAGGCGGGCGCTTTTACCACGGACATCTTGGAGTTGCTGCCATGAGCGTGGCCCAACTACGCATCGGCGTGGCGTGCTTCTCGACCTTTGGTGGCAGTGGCGTAATCGCCTCCGAGATCGGAATGTCGATGGCGCGGCGGGGTCATCGGGTTGCGTTCCTCAGCGACAAGCCACCTGCACGCCTCGACCTTTCGTGTCCCAACATCTCGTTTCATGCCGTCGCCACCCTCAACTATCCCGTGTCCGCGCAAAGTTCGTACGTTCTGGCCTTGGCCGCCGAGATGATCGACGTGGCACAGAAGGAACGACTGGACCTTCTGCATATTCACTATGCCGTTCCCCACGCGATCGGCGCCTACCTGGCCCGCCAGGTCCTGGGCGCCGCCGCGCCGAAGGTACTGATTACCCTGCATGGGACGGATGTCACCCGCATTGGCGCGGATCCGAAGCTCTCGTCGCTCACGCGGTTTGCCGTTCTGGCGGGAGACAGCATCACGGCGCCCTCGGGTTGGTTGGCGGAACAGGCCTACCGCAACCTCGGCCTGCCCCGCGAGACGAGTATCGAAGTGATCCCGAACTTCGTGGACACGCATCGGTTCTGCCCAAGTCGTAGCGAGGTCACGTCGGCAGAGCGGATCCTCACCCACGTTTCCAACTTTCGGCCGCTCAAGCGGATCGAAGATGTGGTGCGGATCTTCGCTCGCATACGCAGTGAAATGCCGGCAAGGCTGCACCTGGTCGGCGATGGCCCGGAACGTCCACGCGTCGAGGAGTTGGTTCATTCGCTCGGTTTGGCAGACAATGTGAAGTTTTTCGGCGAGGGCGCGGACGTGGCGGAGATTCTGCGGTGCAGCGACGTGTTCCTGCTGCCCAGCGAGACCGAAAGTTTCGGTCTGGGTGCGCTAGAGGCGATGGCGTGCGGCGTGCCCGTGGTGGCCTCGAACGTGGGCGGTCTGCCCGAGGTAGTGCAAGACGGCGAGACAGGTTTCTTGGTTCCGGTGGGGAACGTAGAGGAGATGGCGAGGCAGGTGCGGCGCCTGCTCACCGACCGGGATCTTCACGCGCGGATGTCGCGCGCAGCCCGAAGTCGGGCCGAGACGCACTTCCAGCTTGAACCGGCGGTGGACCGCTACCAGGCGGCCTATCGGCGGGCCATCAGCGCTAGAGCTTCTTCTTCCACTCGCTGAGCGCCTTCTTCACGTCGGCCTCGAAGAAGAAGAACTCTGCCTTCTGGCCGAGCTGGTAGGCCTTTTCGGCCAAAGCGTGGGCATCCTTGTAGTTGCCCTTGGCTGCGAGCAGCGACGCCTTGATCCACAGGTTGAGCCAATCTTCTTTCAGCGCCAGCGACTGGTCGATGTACTTGAGGCCGGTGTTGTAGTCCTTCTTGGCCTCCAGCATGTAGCGCGCGGCAAAGGCATAGGTTCGCCAGGTGCCGTCGATGCTGGCGGCGATGTTGGCCAGGGCTTGCTCAGCCGTGTTGACCTTGATGGGGATGGATAGCCGCAGCCGCTCCCATTCCAGGTTGAGCGAGGCTTCGTCATCGGTGAAATCCGCAAAGAGAAAAGTCATGCGCTCGCGGAAAGGCGCTGCCTTGGTCTGCACCTGCACCCGAAGCAAGTCGAGGTCGGCCTTGTAATCCCGCCCCGTGCCTGCCTGGTCGGCTTTCTTGTTGAGCACCACGGTCCACGCGCCCTTGCTCGGGATGGTGAACAAGGCGTAGCTCCCCGCCGGCACGGGCTTGCCCGCAAACACCACGTCCTTGCCGAAGCTGATCTTGGTTGCTTGGTTTGCCCCGGTCCGCCACATCTGATCATAGGGCACCAGACCGCCCCAGATCTTGCGGTTTTTGACCGCCGGGCTGCTGTACTCGACCGACACCTCGGTCAGTCCGATGACCTGCGAAACCTTGGCCGCGGGACTGGGGCGTGGCAAATCGAGTTGGGACATGGCCGGGGAAGACAGCAGGAAGACCGACGCACCCACGATAGAGGCAACCTTGACGATCCTGAACATGTGAACACGCTCCTTCTACGTCGCCGCTAAATCAAAAAGCGGCAAGCGCGCAGGATCTAGCACGCTCGCAGGCGGATGCACGCTTGCGAGACCGCCCTCGACTCCGTGAGAACCTGGAGGAGGTCATGGCGACGCTGCTCGCGGAGGGCAAACCTAGGTTCGAGGGGGAGTTCGTTGGTGTGCAGGCCGTCAAGGTCGTGTAGTCGTGGGTGCCCTGCCCGTATCCAGAACCCGACTAGTTTGCGAGAGAAACCGCGATGTCGTCAGCGGCGCACGAGGCAGTGGAAAAGCTGGGACTGACGATAATGGACCGACCAAGGTTGTTGTAGCCGGTGCTGGGCTCCCAGGTGTCGAGGTTGGCCAGGCGAATCGCGTATTCGGGGCGAGGGGCCAGTGCGGGTACGGGATCGGCCAGGCTGAGAAGAAGCGCATAGGTGCCTGCGGGGATGTCGGAGGGAAGGCAGAAGGTGTGCGAAATGGTGGTGCTGCTGCCCGGGGCGAAGCGGCGCGGATCGTCCGGCAGTTGGGCAGAATAGATGGTGCCGCCAAGGCCGGCGTTGCGCAAGATCAGGCTCAGCCCACGCGGATTGAAGGGCGCCGCGTAACCGTCGTTGCGCATGGAAAAGCTAGCCTTGAACTGGCCTCCGGTCTTGGCAATCGTTGAGTAGCTGCCCGAATCTAGACTCAGACGGTAGCCCAGCTTGCGCTTGGCGATGTCGATGCTCGTGCCCCAGCTCGCCAGCACGTCGGGCTGGTAGTCCTGATTGAGAAAGGCCCAGTGCAAATTCGCCATTTCCTGCGCGGCATTGCTCCAGGCTGAATACGAGGAAGTCTGGCAGGTCTCGCCGCCTTGGGGCAAATACAGGTTTTCCGCGGCCAGATACGCCTTGTCGGTCGTGACGTTGCCATAGGTGCCCATGTCAGTCGCGTCCGCGAGAAAACAATCGTTGTGGTGGCCAACCCGTGCCTTGGCCGTACCCGAGAAAGCCTCCGCCGAGGTCAGTGCAGCCGCGCCGTAGAAATGCTGCTTGAACGCCGGAGTCCGCAATTGGATGGGGCGCTGGAGATCGAGGGCATCGAGCAGAGCATTGACCACATCTTGCCTATCGGTCCATTGCGAATCGCTTATCGTGCCATTGTCGCCAAAGTAGTCCGTGTAGTACCACTCGCCCCAGGCCCCGATGAAACCGGCCTGCAATACCGCGATCACATCGCTGTTGGCGAACAGGATCGGTTTGAGTTGCGCGATATGGCCCAACACGCGCGCCTTGCTCGCGTCGCCGTATGGTTTGGTCGAGTTTGAAGTGTAGGCAAAACGCACGACGGTTTTCATGCCCGCCTGTCGCATGACGCTGAAATCCGCCGCGACCTTGTCCAGAAACGCCTGCGTGAGATCCGCATTGACGAAGCTGTCGAGGTAGCATTCGCGCATGACCAGGCTCACCGCCGATTGGGTCCGAAGATCCTTCAGCTCGCTCTGCGACAGGCTCAGGTAGGCGCTCGCGCTGGTTTCATAGTGGGCGTAGAAGCCACGCTCGGGATTGGCAAAGATGGTGTCTGGATCATTGTCGTATGTCGTGGCTACGACGCCGGTCACCAGATCCAGGCTGGAAAGATGTCCGTCGAACGCGAGGTCTGAAGGTCCAGAATCCGGCGCGCTCCGGGTCGCGTCGGCGGAATCGCTAACCCCTGGCGGCCGATCCGCCGAGGCCACCTCCGGCCTGGTGCCATCGCGAGCGACGTCTGTCGGCGGAGGGCCGACGTCTGCCGGCGCCGCGATGCTGACGTCAGTGCCGACTTCTGCGCGGGCCGTGATGCTGCCGTCGTAGCCGACCTCTGCAGGTGCCACGACGTTGCCGTCAGTTGCGACCTCCGCCGGTCCGGCAGCATTGCTGTCTCTGCTCGCATCCGCAGGCACGGCGACCTTGCTGTCCCTGCCTGCGTCGATCGCTGGCACCTTCGAACCCGCGGACGAACCTCCGCACCCTGCCCATGCCACGACGATGAGGCAGCCGATGGTGCCGCGAATCGCGTCCCCTCGTGTGGTGGGTGAATTCATGGACTGGCCTTCTCGCGGGCACGACCGGCTTCGCCCTCGAAACGTGGTTGCTTGGGGTGGCGCTTGTAGAGCAGGATGGTGTGCCCCAGGATCTGCACCACGTTGACCCCCGGGCTGTCGCCCAGGTGTTCAGCCACTGCGAAGCGGGTTTCTGGACACTCGCGGGCCAGCTTGACCTTGATGAGCTCGTGGTCGAAGAGCGCCCGCGCGATCTGGTCGATCACCGCCTGGCTGGTTCCGCCCTTGCCGATCTGGACGATCGCCTGCAGGGCATGGCCATGCGCGCGTAGCGCGCGGCGCAGGGGTGTGGAAGGCATGAGCGATTGCTTGCGTGGGCTGGTGGGGGCGGGCATGCGCGCAAACTGCCACATTCGACAGCGTCGGTCACGCCCGACTGCGAGGTGGTTTCTACCGCGATCTTCTGCCGTAGCTACCGGTGGCGACATCCCGCACGCGGGCGTTCTCGAAGATGACCGTGCGAGTGAAGGCGTATGGCCCGAGATCATAGGTCCACTCGTCGATCGGAACCTCGACTTCCTCCTCCTCGGCGAACGACTCTTCCAGGTCCCCCACGCGACGGGTGAACCAGTGTCTGATCCGGCGCGTCTCGACACGATGGACGGCAACGTCCGGCTCGCCACATCGCTCTGCCACATCGGCCATCCCATCTCCAACGTCCACCAGCCGGCCGGACGGGCAGCGAAAGCCGTCGTCGGCACGAGTCGCGACCGGCATGGCCAAGGTAACCAGCAAAGACAGAGACGCGAGTAGGACGCGCATGGTGTCTCCTTCCCATGCAAAGCTGCGCCCCCAATGTCGCGGCCAGATTGCGGCAAGGCAAAGTTAGGTAAAGTCGGTGGCGCGCAGGTTACCTGCCCACCCGACCGCGCAGGCGAATTGGCCGTTGGCAGTGATCCGACCAGTAGAACCACGCGCGAGGGGCTGGCATGTGTGCTGCGACAGGTACGGGACCTCCCCGTGCCGCGGGGGTTGTGGAACGATTTGAGACGGTCCGCCGGAAGATGCGGGGCGGCGATTGATGTTTCCGGCTCCCCTCTCCTTTCCAGGAGAGTGGCTGGGGGTGAGGATATCTACACAATCGTCGGGTGCTGGATGCGGCCGGTTTCGTGCCGGGTGAACGCCAAGGACAGCTTTTCAGACGCCCTCGCAGGCCGCGATTCCCTGGACATGATCTGAAATCGGGATGTCGGATGATGCGGTGGCCCTCGCCTTGGCCGCTATACCAGGGGGCGCGAGATGCCGCGGTTCGGCCGAACTCGACGGCTCGGCATGACAAAAACCGGTGGGTGCGGACAACTAACTATCATGAACATCCAGTGCAACAGTCACCGATGGCTGATCTTTGTGGCGCTCATCGTCATGGGCAGTGCTTGTTCGTCGGATAACTCCGGAAGCCACAACTCGGGTGTTGGCGGAGGTTTGGGGAGTGGCGGTGCGTCCTCCGCGGGAGGTTCACTGGCAAGTGGAGGCGCGACAGGATCCGGCGGCGCGGCTGTCGGCGGAACGGCTTCTTCTGGGAATGGCGGAAACGGGGGCGAAAAGGCCTCCGGCGGGACGACAGGTTTGGCGGGGCAGCCGGCAACAGGTGGGACCAGCACCAGCTCCGGGGGCAGTAATGGCTCGGGCGGCATAACGCCGTCGGGTGGTGTGACAGCGTCAGGTGGTCGGCCTAACTCGGGTGGCGTAACAGTGTCGGGCGGTCGTAGCGGCACGACCGACGCCGGCGCCCAGGGCGGCGCGATGGCCACCGGCGGGGCTACCGGGGCAGGGGGAGCTGGTACGGGTGGTGGCGTCATCAACCCCACGGCCTGCAGCACCGGAACGGCGCAAAGTGGTGACGTGACGGTGACCCTTTCCAGTCAGCAGCAAAAGATCTCTGGTTTCGGCGTGTCCTCCGCCTGGGCGGGGAGCTACAGAAATGCGTCGGATGCTGATTATCTCTGGTCCACCACGAAGGGGGCCGGCTTGTCGTTACTCCGCATCCGGTACGGCGATGGGCTCGCGATTGCCAAATCGGCCGCTGCTGCCGGTGCTACGGTGTGGATGACTCCTTGGGGGACAGGGACCAACGGTGCTACCGGCGGCAGCTACACCACCACCCAATCCAACCCCAACGGCTGCAACGGCAGCTTCCCCGTTCTCACGAACCCAACGGGTTTGGCGAGCGCCCTTGTCACTTGGGTGCAGAACGCGAAGACCCAGGGGGTACCGATCTACGCTGTGTCCGCC
>PMJO01000238.1 GCA_003158455.1 Myxococcales bacterium
TTATGGGGTGGCCCGTTCGTTAGTTCCCAAACGAAGAAAGCGGCGGTCGTCGCATGTCCGCAGTTCCCTGGGCCTAGGAACCCTGCTCGTCGCCCTCACCGGGGTGAACGTGTATTTCTTCTTTTTCCGCGCTGACACGGCGGTGCGCAAGCTGATGCAGCCCGTGTCCACGGAACAGACACTTGGGGAAAAACGGAATGAACTTGCCAAGGAGTCGATTCCGCGATCGCTTCTCGGCGCCTCGTGGAAAGGGAAAGACCGCCCTGGGTCGCAGCCCGCAGTCCCCGGGTCAGATGGGTCGCCTCCGGCGTCCACGCTGCGTGCTAGCAACGGAGACAGCGACGGGCACATGGTGGAAGGCGAGTTCGGTCCTTCGGACACACTTAGTACCGTCATGGCCAAGGAGAGTTTCGGATCAGCGGCGGGCGCGGTGACGCGGGCTTTGTCAAAGTTGGTCGACCCCAAGCTGATTCGACCCGGCGAGCACTACGCAGTGATCCGCGATGACGAAGGAGCGGCCACCTCATTCGAATACGCACCCACCCCGGTACTCCGCTACGTTGTTGCGCAGAAGCCCGACGGGAACTGGCAGGCGCGCAAGGAGGAGAAGCCGCTGGTAGTGAAGACCACCGATGTCTCGGGGACGATTGAGTCGTCGCTCTACGAATCGATTTCCAAGGCGGGTGAGTCAGGTGCGCTGGCGAGCTTGCTGGTCGACCTGTTTGCCTGGGACATCAACTTCTACATCGACACGCACCCTGGCGATCACTGGAAGGTTGTGGTGGAGAAGCAATACTTGGGCGGGCAGTTCTACAAGTATGGCAGCTTGCTGGCCGGGGAGTACGGCGGCAAGGCAGGCACATTCCGAGGGTTCTATTGGAATCCTTCAGGCCAGCGTGGCCGAGGGCACTACTACGACGAAAAGGGCCAGGCTTTGGCCAAGAGCATGCTCAAGACTCCGCTACGCTTCGTGCGCATAAGTTCGAAGTTCGACCGGCACCGTTTTCACCCTATCTTGCACCGAATGAAAGCCCACCTGGGCATCGACTACGCAGCGCCCGTCGGGACGCCGGTATGGGCTACGGCGGGCGGCAAAGTGGTTGAAGTCGGAATGAAGACGGGCTCGGGCAACACGGTGGTCATCAACCACGGCAGCGGGCTGCAGACGCGTTACTACCACCTGTCCCGTTTCGCCAAGGGACTCAAGCCGGGCAAGCAAGTTCAACAGAAAGAGGTCATCGGCTACGTGGGAACTACCGGGTTGTCCACTGGCCCGCACTTGCATTTCAGTGTCACCCGGGGTGGGGTGTTCATCGATCCCAGCACGCTGACCATCTCGCGCGAGCCGCCAGTGGCCAACCGGGCGGCCTACCTGGAGGCCATCCGCCCGCGACTTGCGGCTTTGCGCGTTCTGCCACCCGCCGTCGCCAAGAACTGAGTATACTGGGTTGATGGTTCGTGTTCTGCTTGGCCTCACAAAGGGCGGCGTCGTAGGGGCCGTCGTCGGGATTGCAGCCTCGCGTTTCGGCTTTGGCGCGGGAGCCGGTGCTTGGCTGGTGTACGGTGTCGTGGGGTTTCTGGTGGGTCTGGCGTGCGGCAAGCCCCCGTGGCGGCAGGAAACCGTTTGGACATCCATCGTCAAGGGCGTGGTCGGGCTGGCAGTGTGCATGGGACTTTTCTGGGCGGCTCGCAAGGTTCTCGGGGGGACACAGGTGCCCGCGCAGCTCCTGGCGCCACTGGGTGTGACAGACGGGCAGTCCATCGTCGCGGTGCCGGCCCTGCTGGGCCCCCTCATCGGAATCTTGTACGGTGTGTTCGTCGAGGTCGACGACGGTGGCAAGTCGGCAGCGGAGGGCAAGGGTCGGTCCAAGCCCGAGAAGCAAGGTTGATCGTGGAAGGGACGCTCAGGCGTGGCGAGGACCGGCCAGCGGATCTTTGACAGGCTCTGACTCCTCGTCGTCTCCGTCGAAAGCGCCCAGCTCACGCAGGACTTCCTCTTCCTGCGTAGGCGCTGGTTCGGGTGCCGGGGTATGGAGCTCGCTGCGTTCCTGGGCGCGCCGCCGGCGAAAGAAGATGACCTCTTCCGCCAAGCCGAGCACGACGTAGGCGAGCACGAGAAACAGGAAGATGAGCGCCTTCTCCAGTCCAGCCAGGACGATGGCCGCGCACGCGCCAACCACCAGGAGGAGAATCCCGACCGTCTTCAGGTTGAGGCGCAGCTCCTTGAACGAGCGAAAACGCACACGCGACACCATAAGAGCCGAGAGCACCAGCACGATGAGCGCGGTCGAGCCCTCGCTGACGAGCTGGTAGGAACCGGCGTTGTGGCTGACGATCACCATGAAAACTAGCACGCTGGCTGCGGCGGGAATGGGCAGGCCGAGCATGAACTTGCCCGGCTTGGCCTTGCCGGAGGCCTGGTCTCGCCGGGAAAGAACATTGAAGCGGGCGAGCCGCATGGCCCCGGCGCACACGTAGAGTCCGGCCATGAAGATGCCCAGCAGGCCGAAGTGGTTGAGACCCCACTTGTACATTAGCAGCGCCGGTGCAGCGCCAAAGGCGATGACGTCGGCGAGGGAATCGAGGTCGCGGCCCAGGTCGGTCTGCGTCTTGGTCAGGCGCGCCACCCGGCCGTCGAAGGTGTCGAAAAGCAACCCGAAACAGATAGCCAGGGCAGCGAGATACAGGTTGGCTTCGCTTTCGGCCTCACTGCCGGCCTGGGCGGCGGACAGGGCAAGCGACGCAAATCCGCTCAGAACGCAGGACAGCGTAAAAAGGTTCGGAAGGACGTAGTAGGTCTTCCGGAAATCCACGCAGGAAGGATACCATGCGGCTGTGCGTTTCTTGCGATCCTTGCTGACAATTCCCCACGTGGCGATCGTGACGGCATTCGGCAGCGTGATGGGGCTGTGCATGCGGATGCGCGACCCCACCGGCGATTGGGTTCTCGATCTGGCGCGCTGGTGGTCAGGGTGGATAACCCGTTTCGCCGGTGTGCGCATCATCGTGGACAACCGGGCCAACCTGGATGCGAACCAGCCCTACGTGTTCATGGCCAACCACGCTTCGACGATTGACATCTGGGCTCTCTTCCTGGCGATTCCACGCCGGGTGCGCATGATCGCCAAGAAACAGCTCGCGCGCATCCCGCTGTTTGGCTGGGTGATGTGGGCGGGTCGTTTCATCTTCATTGATCGGCAGAATGCGGCGGCCGCGCGGCGAAGCATCGAGGAGGCCGGCCGGCGCATCCGGGGCGGCGTTTCGGTGCTGATCTTTCCCGAGGGCACGCGCACGCGCGACGGACAGTTGGGCCCCTTCAAGAAGGGCGGTTTCCACCTGGCCATGGACGCGGGCGTGCCCATCGTGCCAGTCGCCCTGCGTGGCACGCGCGCGCTCATGCCACGCGGTAGCCTGCGCGTGATGAGTGGCGAGGTATTCGTCACCATCGGCGTCCCCATTCCAACTAGCGGCCTCACCATCGATGACCGGCCGGCGCTCATCGAGCGCGTGCGCGACGCCATCGCCGCCATGGCCGCGGAGCCGGGTGCCCCTATTCCGCGATAAGTCTGAACGGCCTTGGCTTGTGGGCGTTGCAGGATTTGAACCTGCGGCTTCCACCGTGTGAAGGTGACACTCTTCCGCTGAGTTAAACGCCCGTGCAAGGTTTTGTGTAGGCTGAAACCTCCGTTCCGTCAAGGGGTTGACTGATCGTCTGGATTTTGGAGTGAATCCTCAAAGCCGGCCTACTCGACGTTCACCCCGTTCTTCATGCACATCGCCTTCACCATCTCACGCTTCGTGTCGCTCAGGTGGGAGGCGGCCTCGCGGGCGGTGCCGGCCTCGCCAATGGCGCAGGAGCAGGTTGCGATGATCTCGTAGGCCTGCACGGCCTGTGCGTGCTTGGGTTCAGCCTTGAGCGCGGCCTTCGCCTTGCCTATCGCCGCAGCGCAGAGGCCCCCCATCCAGGCGTGCTGGGCCTCGCGCACGAGGTCGTCGACGTCCGCCGGGGCAGGCGGCGTCGGCTTGGGCTCGACAGTGGCCGCGCTCGGGACCGGCGGCTCTGGCTTCGCAACAGGCGCGGGCGCGGTCTCGGGCGGTACGGGGATCACCGGCACCGTTCGGCGAGCATTGCTCGTCCGGGCGGGGCGGGTCCGGGACGAGGCGAGCTTGTCCGGACCGCGGGCCGTGGCCTCGGCCGTCTCGGCGGGCGCTGCTGGTTCGGGTCTGGGCAGCGCGGCCACTTGCGCTGTCTCCGCAGGCGCGGCAGGCGCGGCCACCGGGGCTGCCGGCATCGGCGGTGGTGACGGTGCGGGCGCGAGAGCCGTCGGCGAGGCAAAGACGGGCTTCGTCGTGCTCCGAGCCGATCCGCTGTGCGCGGCCCAGACCGCGATCCCGGCGCTGCCGAGCAGCAGCATGCCCGCCACAGCAATCAACTGCCGTCGATGCGAGCTTGCCAGTCCGAGTTTGTCGGGGAGGGCGACTGCCTCCAGATCGAGGGGCTCGGCGCGGTCTTCGACGTCCGAGATGATCGCTGCGGGACGTTCCAGGATCCCCCGGCACGGCTGGTCGGAAACCCCGGCGGAGATCTCGGCTGGCAAGTCCGCTGCCACCGCTGCGGGCGGCGGCGCGATCATTGCCGCAGCAAGATCGTCCGCCATCGGCGCTTCCTCGGGTGCCTGGGCCACCGGAGCTGTTGCGGGCTTTTCCGCAAATGGCGCGGCCGTGGGCTTCGCCACGACCGGAACCACCGCGGGCTTCGCAAGAACCGGCGCCGCAGCCGGGTTCCGCAGGACTGACGCAGCTGCGGGCTTCTTTGCGACTGGCGCTACCGCGGGCTTCTGCGCCACCTGAGCTGCCGCGGGCCTCGCCAAGGCCGGCGCTGCGGCCGGCTTCTGCAGTGCCGACGCTGCCGTGGGCTTCTCTGTGACCGAGGCTGCCGCGGGCTTCCGCACCACCGACGCTGCCGCGGGCTTCTGCGCCGCCGGCGCTACCGCGGGCTTCTCTGCGGATCGCGCTGGATCCGGGCGCGCCCGGGGTGAGGCTTCCGACAGATCGATCCCCGACTCCATGATCCCCGGAAGGCGGTGTGCGTCCCTCAGGAAGGCGCAGTCGGCGACACAGGCATCGAGGGCCTCGCACAGCTCGCCGGTGCTGGCGAACCTCAGGGGCGGGTTCTTTTTCAGGCACCTCAGGATCAAGGCGTCGATGCGCCCATGGATGCCGGCCTCGGGGGTGCGGCGGCTGGGTGCGATCACCTCACCCGAGACGTGTCCCCTGAGGATGTCGGGCAACGATTCGCCGCCGAAGAGGACGGTTCCGGTGACCATCTCGTAGAAAACGGCGCCCAGAGAGTAGATGTCGCTGCGCTGGTCGGCGGGCCGCCCCTGGGCCTGTTCGGGCGACAGGTAGTGTGGCGTGTCGTACACTGCCCCGGCACGTGGCTGTGCACCGGCGGCGAGGTCGAAGAACCTGGCCGTCCCGAAGTCGAGCAGCTTGACCAGGTCGAAGCTCCCCTCGGTCTCGACCGCCAGGCGCATGCCCTTCGCTCTGCTACGACGGACGATGCGGCGCCTGCCCTCGCGACTGCACAGGAAAATGTGGGCCGGTCTGAGGCCGCCGTGGACGATGCCGGCCTCGTGGGTTGCGCCCAGCCCGCGTGCCACCTGTCGCACTATGTTGATGGCCTCGAAGAGTGGCAGGCGCTGAACCCGGCGCAGGCGGTTCCGCAGGCTTTCGCCCTCCAGGTACTCCATCGCGAGGAAGACCGTGCCATCGGGCGTGGTGCCGAGGTCGGTCACGTCGATGACGTTGGGGTGGATCGTGGCCTTGGCCTCGCTCATGAACTGCTCAACCAAGTCCTTCTTCCGGGCGCAGTGGTCGTGCAGGACCTTTATGGCGACCGGCCTATCGCTGGCGATGTGGCGGCCGCGGTAGACCACGCCCGTCCCGCCCTCGCCGACAACGCCCTTGATCTCGTAGTCCCCGACCCGCGTGCCCACGCGGGCCATAGCCTCGGCTGACAGGAGTGGCGTTGCGTCGTGGGGGCAACGGTCCAGGGTTCCGGCGACCATCTGACCGCACTTGGTACAGGTGCGCGGGATCCCCGCGCGCTGTTGCAGTGTTTCCTGGAATGCTGGCGAGTGTCCCATGCCCGTTTGTGGCCTGGTAGCAGGGCAGAGTAGGCATGAATTCTACTCAGGCGCAGTGAGCAATATGAGATACCGCGCACGCCGGGGACGTGACGCAGGCGGGGCCGAGGGTCTAGAAGGATGGTGCCAGCACGCCATCCTCGTCCATAGGTCTATGGCCCTTCCCGTGGGGACCAGGTTTTTCTGGCCGCGTCGGCGGGCGAGAGTGACCAGTCGTTGGCGCGGCTTCCAGCGTCGCCGCTAGGAAACCGGACTCCGAGGGAACGATGGAAAGTGGCACATCCTTGAAGTTCGCCTTCTTGAAAACTACGCCCAAGGGAGACTTGCCCTGAGGGACCTCGATCTCAAAGGGCGTCACGCCCAGTTGCTCTCCCGTGTCCTTGCGGGCGACTGCAGCGCCGAGCGGCTCGGAGCGGAACTTGATGGTCACCTTGGCTGGCAGCGGGGGAGCAACCGGAGGCGGAGGCGCGGAGACAGGCGCAGGCACGGGCGCGGGCGCTGGGTTGTTCACCGCCGGTTGCACAACCGCAGGACGCTCGCTTGATCCGGCACGCACCACCAGGAACGCCGCCACACCACCCGCCACCAACGCGGCTGCCAGAATGCCGGCCAGCAATCCCGCACGCGATTTTGGAATCGACTCGTCGGCCTCGAGCGCAACCGCAGAGTCGCGAAAGGTCGACGGCATCGGGGCCGCGCGAGCCCCCAGCGCCGGGTCACCACCCATCAGCACCAGGTCGCTAACGTGGCTGTCAGCCAGCCGCGATGGTGAGGACCCCGTCTCCGCACCGTACCCAGCCAGCGGGCCAGGCGTCGGCACGATGGAGGGCGACAGCGCATAGCGCTCTGGATCGAGCATCGCCGCGCGGAACTCCTCCATGCCGCGGAATCGCTCGTCGCGGTTCTTGGCCAAAGCACGCAGCAGGATCGCCTCGCACGCAGGAGGTACGCGTGGGTTGATGGCGCGCGGCGATGGAATCGGCGTGGTGATGTGCTTGACGATGATCTCGCCATATCCTTCGCCACCGAACGGCACCTTGCCCGTCACCATCTCGAACAGGATGACGCCCAACGAATACACGTCGGCCCGATGGTCGATGTTGGGCCTGCCCTCGCATTGCTCGGGCGACATGTAATAGGGCGTGCCCATTACCGAGCCAGTACGCGTTTTGTGCGAAACCTTGTCATCGCCCACGGTCAGCTTTGCGAGGCCGAAGTCGAGCACCTTGACGAAGTCGCTCGTGCCGCCCTTGTGGATGAGAAAGATGTTCTCGGGCTTGAGGTCGCGATGGATGATGCCGTGCGCATGTGAAGCAGCAAGGGCGTCCGCGACCTGAGCCGCAATCATCAGAGCGCGAGCAGGATCGAGGGGTGATTCGCGCCGCAGGCGATCCGCCAGGGCCTCGCCCTGCAGGAACTCCATGATGAAGTAGAAGTCGCCGTCAGCCGTGGTTCCGAAATCGTGGATATCCACGATATGCTCGTTGCCGATCTGGTTGACCGCTTTCGCTTCGGTTACGAAGCGAGACACCACTTCTGGATTGCGCGACAACTCAGGGTGGATCGCCTTCATGGCGACCTTGCGCCCGATGACCGGGTGCTCGGCGAGAAAAACCACGCCCATCCCTCCCTCGCCAAGCTTGGCCGTGATCGTGTAGTTGCCGATCGTCTGACCGACTGCGATCATAGGTGATGATGCAAGCGAAGCCACGCCAAAAATCCTATACCAGCGTATCTCCCACCTTCGGCTATTTCCAGACTTCAGTCAAGGTCTAGGCAATTCACCCTATTCGAATGTGACCGTGTTTCCGCCCACTTGCGAACACCGACCGGAAGCTTCAACCAAAAAAAATCGACCGCCGTTCAAGCAGGAGGTCTGCGATCATTCGGTCGACAACGCTCCGCACCTGCTCTGCGACTTCGAGTGTGTCGCGGTCTGGCTGCGATATGGGCGAGATCGCTTCACCGATCTGAATGCTCCATTTGGCTGGCACCGGGAGCAAGCCAAGTGGTCCGAGAAGGGGGAAAGTGGGTGTGATTGGAATGTACGGCAGGCCAAGAGGTCTGGCAATTCGCGTCAGTTTGGCCACCACGGGATGGGCCTCTTCGGCGCCTACTATGGCGACTGGGATGATCGGCACCTTCGCTGTGCGCGCCAGACGAACGAAGCCGCCGCGTCCGAAGTTTGTCAAACGGTAGCGCTCGCGGTACGGCTTGCCGACGCCGCGCAGACCCTCGGGGAAAACACCTACCAGGCTACCGCGCTCGCACAGGTCTAAGGCGTTGCGCATCGACGCGCGGACGCATCCGATGCGCGCCACCACCGGCCGCATCCACGACGATCGAACCGCGAAAGTCGCGACCAGCGGCCGTAGCGGCCGGTGTGCGGGATGAAGTGAGTGGCAAGCGTGGATGAGCATGGCCCCGTCGTAGGGCAGGCCGCCGGAGTGGTTGGCGACCAGCAGCGCGGCGCCGCTGGTGGGCACGTTTTCCAGGCCGCGCAGCCGCACGCGGAAGTAGCGCGACCACAGGAATTCGAGGGCAGGGGCGGTGCGTTCGAGAAAACCCGGATCGAAGCCGAAGTCAGGTAGGCCTGCCGAGTCGGGCATGCCCTCCCGCATGGCTTCGACGATCGCCTTGAGCGCGTCCTTGATCGCCGGGTCCATCGTTGTCCAGAGCCGACCGCGTTCTCACCCTTCGATGAGAGTCCGCAGCTTCTCGGTCCAGCGTTGCACAATATCGATCAAGGTCGCGTCCGCCGGCAAGGCAGCCCCCCCTTGGGCCATGTCCGGCCGGCCGCCGCCCTTGCCGCCCAGATCCTGCAGAAGCAAGTTCACGATCTTCCCTGCGTTGAGCTTGTCCTGCGCGGCCGGCGTGACCGCGCACACCATCGCGACTTTGCCCTCGACTGCGCCCACCAGCACCAGCACGCCGGGATCCATGCGCGGTTTCAGCTTGTCCGCGGTTTCGCGCAGGATCTTGGGATCGCCCACGCCCACGTCGTGTACCAGCAGCCAATACGTGCCCACTTGCTGCCGATTGGCCAGCGGATCGCGCGAGCCGCCTCCAGCAATCTGTGCCTTGAGTTTGCTGATCTCCTTTTCGCGATCGCGCAGCTCGGTCTGCTGCTTTTCCAGTCGCGCGGCAACTTCAAATGGACCGGCACGCAGTATCGCCGCAGCCTCGGCCAGCTCATTCTCCATCCGCCGCACGAACGCCAATGCGCCCAGGCCGGTCACGGCTTCGAGGCGGCGCACACCCTGGGCCACGCCACTTTCCTCTACGATTTTGATTAGTCCGATGTCGCCGGTCCGGTGCACATGCGTTCCGCCGCAGAACTCCTTGGACTCGCCCATGGTCATGACCCGAACCGTGTCGCCGTACTTCTCGCCGAAAAACGCAATGGCTCCGACTTGCTTGGCCTGGGCGATGGGCAGTACATCGGTGGTGACCGGCAGGTTGCACAATACGCGGGTGTTGGCCAGGTCCTCGACCTTCTGCTTCTCCTCGGGCGAAATTGGCGCCAAATGAGAAAAATCAAAACGTAGACGATCCGGCGCCACGAGCGAGCCTTTCTGCGCCACATGTTCCCCCAGAACCGTGCGCAGGGCCCAATGAAGAAGATGGGTGGCTGAATGATTGCGCCGGATGGCGTTGCGGCGCTCGACGTCCACGGCCAGTTCCAAGGTGTCGCCCACCTGGATGCGCCCGCTGTCGATTTCACATAGGTGAACGTAGAGCGGCGAGAGCGGTCGCTTGCTGTCGATCACCCTGAGGATGCCTTGCGGTCCCGTCGCGCCGCCCGTGTCGCCGATCTGGCCTCCCTGCTCGCCGTAGAACGGGGTTTCACGGCAGATGACAGCCACCGGGCCATTGCACGGGGCCGCCACGCTGGGGACCTCCTTGCCTTCGGCCACGATGGCCACGATTTGGCTCTTGCCGGTCGTCTCTTCATAGCCGAGAAACTTGGTCGGGCCGACCCGGTCGAGGATGCTTTGGAACACGCCCTCCACCGCCAACTCGCCCGAGCCCACGAACTCGGCACGCTGGCGCTGTTCATCCATGCTGGCTTCGAATCCGGCCTCGTCGACGGTAAAGTGGTTGCCGGCGGCAATAACCCGGGTCAAGTCCAAGGGAAAGCCGTAGGTGTCGTAGAGGCGAAACGCGATCGCACCGGGAATCATGCGGTCTGGGCGCTTTGCCATCTCCTCATCGAGCATGCGCATGCCCCGGGTCAGCACGTCGCGGAAGCTGTTCTCTTCCTCGCGCGTGATGGCCTCGATGACGCCGCGGCGATCGCGCAGTTCAGGGTAGACGTCCCCCATCATATCGACCACCATGCATGCGAACTTGGGGAAATGGTTGCCATTGCGCAGTCCCAGCAACCAGCCGTGGTAGATGGCGCGTCTCATGATCCGGCGCAGGACGTATTCGCGACCAGTCTTTTCCGGGAACACGCCGTCGGCGATGAGAAACGCAGCGGCGCGCGCATGGTCCGCAATGGCGCGCATGGAAACCGCGACCGAGCCAGCGGAGTAGTCCGACGGCGCGAAGGTCTTTCCCGTCAACCTCTCGACTTGTGCGATCAGCGGCCGAAGTAGATCAGTTTCGTAGTTTGATCGGAAGCCGCCCAGCACGGCACAAAGACGCTCCAGCCCCATGCCGGTATCGACCGATGGTTTGGGCAGCGGTCGGCGCGTGCGATCGGGCAGTTGTTCGAATTGCATGAATACCAGGTTCCAGATTTCGATCCAGCGGTCGCAGTCGCAGGCGGGTCCCAAGCAGGCGCGGCCAGCCGCAGCCTCGGGGCAGGGAACGTCGTCACCCTGGTGGTAGTGGATTTCGCTGCACGGTCCGCAGGGACCGACCTCGCCCATGGCCCAGAAGTTGTCCTTGTCGCCCAGGCCCAAAACTCGATCGTCGCCCACGCCGGCCACCTTCTTCCACAGCAGGCGCGCTTCGTCATCGCTGTGGTGTACGGTGTACACCAGGCGTTTGGGGTTGATGGCGTAGTCCTTGACCAGAAGTTGGTACGCCAATGGGACGGCGTCGGCTTTGAAGTAGTCGCCGAAGGAAAAGTTGCCCAGCATCTCGAAGAAGGTGTGGTGCCGGGCGGTGCGGCCGACGTTTTCCAGGTCGTTGTGCTTGCCGCCGGCACGCACGCACTTCTGCGAGCTGCAGGCGCGCGGGCGCGGCCGCTGAGTCTTGCCCGTGAAGATGTCCTTGAACTGATTCATCCCGGCGTTGGCGAAGAGCAGCGTCGGGTCGTTGGCCGGCACCAGTGACGAACTGGGAACTTCCTCATGGCCATGGGCCACAAAGGTGTCGAGGAACTTGCGGCGAACTTGCTGCGAAATCCAATCTGGCATGGGCCGTGCAGACTAGCGTGAGTGACCGCGTCCGTCGACTGTCTTGCTACTCGCGGTTGGACCGATCCGGGTTGTACTGCCCGGGGGGTATGGTGCCGACACCTTCGGACTGGCTGGTCATGGCGTTGAAATCCTGGCCCACCTGGCCGCCTTTGCTGACCCCGCGGAAGTAGAGCGCGAAGTCGTCAGGGTTGGTGGACGCGGCGACGGCATCTTCGTAGGTCACGAAGCGGTTCTTGACCAACTCGGTGAGCGACTGGTCGAAGCTGATCATGCCGTAGGGGTCTCGGCCGGTGGCGATAGCCTCGTGGATTTCGCGCGTGCGCTCCACATCGGCGATGAGTTCGCGCACGCGGGCCGTGTTGACGAGGATCTCCACCGCCGGCACCATGCCCATGCCGTCGGCCCGGGCTACCAGGCGCTGTGAGATTACGCCCTTGATGACCGAACAAAGTTGCAAGCGGGCCTGGACTTGCTGGTGCGGTGGATAGATGGATACGATGCGATTGATGGTCTCGACGGCGTCGACGGTGTGCAAGGTCGAGAGCACCAGGTGCCCGGTCTCGGCGGCGGTCAGCGCGATCTCCGTGGTCTCCAGGTCGCGCATCTCGCCCACCAGGATGACGTCCGGGTCTTGGCGCAACGACGCGGTGTCGAACCCCACTTCGCGTTGGTTGATCACGCTACGCCGGTCCTTGAAGGCGTACTCAATGGGGTCTTCGATGGTCACGATGTGGACCGCTCGACTGGCGTTGATGTAGTCGACCATCGCAGCCAGGGTGGTGGACTTGCCCGATCCGGTGATCCCGGTCACCAAGATGAGGCCTCGTTCTTCATCTGCCAGCTCCAAAATCTTGTGTGGCAG
This sequence comes from Myxococcales bacterium, assembly GCA_003158455.1. GTDB lineage: Bacteria > Myxococcota_A > Polyangia > Fen-1088 > Fen-1088 > Fen-1137. The sequence goes on from PMJO01000238.1 coordinate 12,384, forward strand.
ATTCAGGCGTTCGAAGGGCGGCACGTTGGGTGGGATGAGACGCATCACCACGCCCATGAATCCCCGCTGTTGCAGGATGTTGACCCGGTAGCGGAAGCCGTCGGCCGTGGCATAGGCGAGGTCGACGTCCCAGTTCTTCTCGAAGAGGTCGCGCTGCCGCGCATTCATCATGCTCTGCCCGAACTCCTCCACCGCCTCCTTGGTCAGCGGCGGCACGTTGGCCACTGTGCGCAGGTCACCCTTGACGCGGAAGATGGGCGGCAAGCCCACTTTCATATGGACATCGGACGCGCCCAGTTGCCTGGCGGCCTGCAGGACCCTGTCGAGTACACTAACCATGGTTTTGCCAATCGCTCTATGTGTTGCGAGACGGGCCCATACGGCCATCTTCCGGGCCTCCACAGTACCACGTCGTCCCCGATTTAGCGCTTGGTAGTCATGGGAACCCTGGGAGGGTTCGCTCCGCCCTTCG
>PMJO01000259.1 GCA_003158455.1 Myxococcales bacterium
TCTCAGATGGGAGGTCATCACCACGGGCCGTTTGCTGATCGAGCAGGATGAGATGGCGGTTGCGGCCTTCGTGCGGCGCGCACGCTGGGAAGCCGAGGACGACGAACAGCGGAACCGGATGATCCTGCTCGCGCAGACAGCCGGAACCAGCGGGGCGACGCCGTGACGGTACGCAAGCCGGTCGTAGTGACCATCCCCGAAATTCAGTGACCCTTGTCCCGCGGGGCGGCGTGCCTATTCTGGAGCTAGGGAATCAACCATGCGGCTCGACAAACTTACCATCAAGGCGCAGGAGGCACTTGCCGCCGCGCATGCCGTGGCCGAGCAGCACGCGCACCAGGAGGTCACGCCCGAGCACCTTCTCCATGCACTTCTGACCCAGGAAGAGGGCGTGGCCCTGGCGGTGCTGCGCAAGGTGGGCGCGGATCCCGACGGGCTCTTGCACAAGCTGGACGAGGCGCTGGCCGCCGAGCCACAGGTGCGCGGCGCCACGGCGGAGGCATATGTTGGCCGTCGTCTGAAGGACCTACTCGAGGAGGCGACTCGCCAGGCCAACGAATTCAAGGACGAGTATGTGTCGAGCGAGCACCTATTGCTCGCGCTTCTGTCCAAGGATCTGGGCGCGGCCTCACGCGTTCTGCGCGAGGCGGGCGTGGATCGCGACACAGTTTTGAAAGCACTGGCCGAGGTACGCGGCAGCCAGCGGGTCACCGACCCGGATGCTGAACAACGCTACCAATCGCTGGCCAAGTACACCCGCGACCTCACCGAGCTGGCCCGCCAGGGCAAGCTGGACCCGGTCATCGGTCGCGACGACGAGGTACGCCGGACTCTGCAAGTGCTTTCCCGCCGCACCAAGAACAACCCGGTCATCATCGGCGAGCCCGGGGTGGGCAAGACCGCCATCGTGGAAGGCATCGCGCAGCGGATCGCGTCCGGCGATGTACCCGAGTCGCTCAAACGCAAGCGCATCTTGGCGCTCGATCTCGGTTCGTTGGTGGCGGGCACCAAGTTTCGCGGCGAGTTCGAGGACCGGCTCAAGGCGGTGCTCAAGGAAATCGCGGCGGCCGAGGGCCAGGTCATCCTCTTCATCGACGAGCTGCACACCCTCGTTGGCGCAGGCGCGGCCGAGGGCGCGGTGGACGCGGCCAACATGCTCAAGCCGGCCTTGGCGCGCGGCGATCTGCGCTGCNNCCACGCTCGACGAATACCGCAAGCGAATCGAGAAGGACAAAGCGCTGGAGCGCCGATTCCAGCCGGTGTTCGTGGGCGAGCCGTCGGTGCACGACACGGTGGCGATTTTGCGCGGCCTGAAAGAGCGCTACGAGGTCCACCACGGGATTCGCATTCGCGACAACGCATTGGTGGCAGCGGCGCGGCTCTCGCACCGCTACATTTCGGGACGGCAACTGCCTGACAAGGCCATCGATCTGGTCGACGAAGCGGCAAGCCGCCTGAAGATGGAGCTGGAATCGCTGCCCGAGCCCATCGACCAACTTGAGCGCAGCCTGACCAGCCACCTGATGGAACAAGCGGCCCTCAGCAAGGAAGGCGACGAAGCATCCCGCAACCGCCTAGTTGAGGTCGAGGCCGAAATCGCCGAGCTGCGCGAGCGGGTCGACCGCATGAAGTTGACTTGGCAACGCGAAAAGCAAGTGATCACCGAACTGCAGAAGCTCAAGAGCGAGATCGAGGAGGCCAAGACGCAGGCGCAGCTGCTGCAGCGCCAGGGCGATCTGGGACGCGCGGCGGAGATTCGCTTCGGCCGCTTGCCCGATCTGGAGAAGAAACTCCAGGCCAAGAACCAAGAACTGGCGGCGGCGCAAGGAAACGGTTCCTTCCTCAGGGAGGAAGTCACCGAAGACGACATCGCCGCAGTGGTGTCCAAGTGGACCGGCATTCCGGTGGAGAAGATGCTGGAGGGCGAGCAGGCCAAGCTCGGCAACATGGAGGCGCGCCTGCACGAGCGAGTAGTGGGTCAAGATCGGGCGGTCGAGGCCATCGCGAATGCGGTTCGCCGCGCGCGCGCGGGCTTGCAGGACCCCAACCGGCCCATCGGCTCGTTCATCTTCCTGGGGCCGACCGGGGTGGGGAAGACCGAATTGGCGCGCGCCCTGGCCAACTTCCTTTTCGACGACGAAACCCATGTCGTGCGCATCGACATGTCCGAGTACATGGAGAAACACAGCGTCTCGCGCCTGCTCGGGGCGCCTCCCGGCTACGTCGGCTATGAAGAAGGCGGCCAGCTCACCGANNTGGTGCTGTTCGACGAAATCGAGAAAGCGCACAGCGATGTCTTCAACGTCTTCTTGCAACTGCTCGACGACGGACGGCTCACCGACGGTCAGGGGCGCACCGTCGATTTCCGCAACACGGTCATCATCATGACCTCCAACGTCGGTAGCAAACGCTTACTCAGCGATCCGCCCGACACCGAGGGTGTCATGGATGACCTGCGCAGCACCTTCCGGCCCGAGTTTCTCAACCGGGTCGACGACATCGTGCTCTTCGAACGCCTGAGCCGGCCGGATCTGGACCGCATCGTCGACCTGCAGATTGACCGCTTCCGTCAGCTTCTGAGCGACCGGGACATCGGGATCGAGCTGGCCCCGGCGGCGCGGTCGTTTCTGGCCGACAAGGGGTTCGACCCGGTCTACGGCGCGCGGCCACTCAAGCGCGCCATCGCCACATACCTGCAGAATCCTCTGGCTCGCTGCTTGATTGCCGGCGAATTCGTACCCGGGGAAACCGTGTGGGTCACCCGCAAGGGCGACGAGCTGGGCTTCAGTCTAAAGCCAACCGCGGCTTCATCCGCGGTAAGCTAGTTGGAACGATGAAGGACCTCTACAAAATCCTCGGCGTTTCCGAAGACGCGAACGCGGACGCGCTCAAAAAGGCGTACCGCAAGCTGGCCAAGGAGAATCACCCTGACGCCACCGGCGGGGACAAGCGGAAGACCGAACGCTTCAAAGAGATCAACGAAGCCTACACGGTTCTGTCCGACCAGCAAAAGCGACGCGAGTACGACCGCTTGCGGTCTGCGCCGGTGGGCGCGGACGGTATGCCCGAGGGATTTGACCCGGACACTTTCGCGCAAGTCTTCGGCGGGGGCGGCGGCGGCGCGAACATGGGCGGGTTCGGCGATCTGGGCGACATGTTCGCCAACCTGTTCGGAAACGCCGGGCCGTTCACCCGGGGCCGGGGCCGCGGGCGCGCTCCCGCGCGCGGTGCCGACATGGTGGGGAACTTGGAGGTCACGTTCAAGGACGCTGCCCTCGGTGCGCGGCGGACCCTTCGCTCGGGAGGCGGAAAATCGGTGGACGTGAACATCCCCGCCGGCGTCGAGACCGGGGCTCGCCTGCGCGTGCCGGGCCAGGGCGCACCCGCGCCCAAAGCGGGCCAGCCGGGTGATCTCTACCTGGACATCGTGGTGCAACCGGATGCCCACCTGCGCCGCAACGGGGACGACGTCGAGTTGGCGCTGCCTCTCACCCTGGGTGAGGCGGTTCTCGGCACCCAGGTGGATGTTCCGACCTTGGATGGCACGGTCAGGCTGACCGTCCCTCCCGGCACCTCCAGCGGTGCCAAGCTGCGTCTGCGTGGAAAGGGAATCAAGCGGCCCGAGGGTGGCCGCGGTGACCAACTTTGCCGTGTCGAAATTGTTGTACCGCGTCTCAAACCCGATGACCTCAAATCCCGTCACCTGGCCGAGGAGCTCGAAAGTCGCACCCGGCCGCCCAAAGTCCGAGGCTTCTGATGCAATCTGACATCGATGGTAACAACCCGGCTGGCTGCAGCGGCGATCTTTCGGCGCTCGCGGGCTTGCGGTTCCTGCCCGGCCAGCCTAGTTTTGGATCAACAAGATGACGCCACCCGAAGGCTCACGATCACTGCCCCTGCTTTCGCTGCGGAACCTGGTGCTGTTTCCCGGAGCAGTCATGCCCGTGGAGATCGGACGCCTGTCATCGCTGCGGCTGATTGAAAGCCTGCCGGGCAAGGGGGTCCACCTGTTGGTCGGAACCCAGAAAGACGCGGATGTGGAGGAGCCCGCCGGTGCGGACCTCTATGGTGTCTGTGTCGAGGGCGAGGTCGTGCGCATCGTAAAGGCGGCGGAGAACCGGGTCACGGCGGTCCTCCGCGGTGTCGAGCGACGCCGCATCACCGGCTTCGTGCAGGAAAAGCCGTTCTTGGTCGCCACCTACGATCCGCTGGTTGAAATTCGCAAGGATCCCATCGAGATCGACGGGCTGGGCATGGCGGTATACGACGTGGCCAAGCAGCTCATCGCCATCTCGCCCGACATTCCCGACGAGGCGGCCCAGATCCTAGACCAAAACAAGGATCCGGCGCGCCTAGGCGACATCGCCGCGGCCACCGTGGATCTGTCGGCGGAGGAGCGCGCCTCGCTGCTCGTCGAGGTGGACGTGGCCGAGCGCTTGCGCCGCCTGCTGGTTCTCCTGCAGCGTAAGGTCGAACTGATCAAGGTCAAGCAGAAGATCGACACGCAGGTGCGCGAGGAGTTCTCCAAGCACCAGCGCGAGGCTGTCCTGCGCCAGAAGCTGAAGGCCATCCAGGACGAGTTGGGTGAGGGCGACGAAGGCAGCGATCTGGATTCCTTTGAAGAGAAGATCAAGGCGTCGGGCATGCTGGAAGACACGGCCAAAGTGGCGCGCAAGCAGCTCGAACGCCTGCGCCAGATGGCGCCCTCGTCGGCCGAGTACACCGTACAGCGCACCTACTTGGAATGGTTGGTCGAGTTGCCCTGGTCGAAGGCGACCACCGACACGCTGGACCTGGATCAAGCGCGCAAAGTGCTGGATGCAGACCACTACGACCTGCAGAAGGTC
>PMJO01000242.1 GCA_003158455.1 Myxococcales bacterium
GGAATGCGCGACCCGCCGCTAAGGTGCCGGCTTGAAGATGGTATTGAAGTCCAATGTCACCGCGGCGATCCGAGCCGGCGGACCTCTTGGGTGTCATGATGTTTCCCCTTGGAGCATCCGGAGCCGCCTCGCGAGCACTGGAACGCTACTCGCAAGTTGGCGCCGTTCAATTGGGGATCAATTCAAACTGGTCGATCACGTGACCCGACGGCCTTGAATCACCCGGATCACCACGACGACCACCGCTAGCACGAGCAGGATGTGAACGAATCCTCCCAGCGTGTACGAGGTCAGCAGACCCAATCCCCACAACACCAGAAAAAGTATGGCCAAACCCCACAACATGATTAGATTCCCTTTCTTTCTGGTTTGTGAGCCATGCAAGTTGCGCGCCGCTGACTCGGTGGACGTGTTCGTGCTGGGGACCTGCGCACCGTTTGCGCGCTTGCCACATGCTCTCTTAGACAGATCAGAATCGGGCGCTGACCGCGTGATCCGCGCTGCCCGTCTGTGGGCCGCAAAAACTCCGTGCGGACCGCGGGAGCAGCGCTGTGGCGGCTGTGCGATATCGTGCTCGGCCATGCTTCGTGAGCCGTGCTCCGCGAAAACCCAAAGGCGCGCCTGAAACGCGCAGACGAGCGGCGGTGACCTCGCCTGCCAGGGCGGTGCCGATGGCCCCGGTTGCACTCTGGCCGGAACGGATCAAGACGCTTCGGCACGTCGGGCGGACTTGTCCGCCCAGCAGGCGCGCCTCTCAGGTGCAGCTCAGCTGGCTCGTTCACGCCGACAGGTCGCAACTGCAGCCACCGGGGTCGGAGGAAATGACGATGTAATGGGGATTCGGCTACCCGCCGCAGCAATCATGTGCCTGCCGCCGGCCACCACGCTCACCCTGCGGTAGTGTCTGCAAAGAGCGCAGCCACTTCCTCCGGGATGCATGCAGACATCGTCGTCCTGATCAGCGGGCCAGTTGCCACAACTCGCGCCAGGGCAGCCACGCGGCGAGCTTCCCATTGGGTGCCGACCACACCGCCTGTAGTCTGCCCGCGGCGACCAGCAACGGCTGGCTGGCGTTCCGACTGTCAACCAGAAGTCCGTATGGTCCGGATCGTTGGAGGGCGGGCGACCACGAGACAGAGCTCGGCACGAGCTCGACCGAGCCGGCACACTTCGATTCGTCGCAGGCTTGGTGCCGTAACCTCCGGGGAACGAGGCAGAGCACGACGCGCGCGCCGACGATGTCATGGTCGGAAGTGGAAGTGATGTCGAACAGCACGCGCGTCTCCTCGCCCAGATTCATGTCGTCGGGTCTGCAGCGCCCCGATACGTCGCACTCAGCGGCTGCTGCCGCGAGGCTAGGGTCGACCACGCCAAACCTGGGATCGCGCCTCTCTCCCACGGCGTAGAGTCCGTCTCTGAAACGCACCCGCGCGCGAATGGCATTGCGACCGCCACAATCGGCGCCGTCGCAGCGGTCCATGTGAGGGAAGCCAATACGGGTTCCGCTCGCTGCGATTCGCTCCCACTGCTGCTGCGGCGACAGCTCCCACACCAGCGCGATCGCGGTGATCTGGGCGCCGAAGATCGGGTGGCGCACAACAAACGGTAGTGGCGCCATTGGGTAGCGCTTTCCCTCGTACTCGACGCTTCGAGGCGCGTCGTCCCCCATCTCGTCTTCACCCGCAAGCGGCAGCGAGCGCCCAGCGCGCAATCGCCCGGTCGTGCGCGAGATCCACCACGCAACATCGGTTGCTGTTTCGGGATCCACTCCCTTCGGAATTGTCATCGGCATCTCGGCAGGTGCCATATCGCGCGGTTCGGAGAGTCGATCCCAGTCGAGTTCCCAGACCCGTCCATCGCGTTCGAAGAAGACGCGCCGGCCACGGCGATCCCAGAGAATCCGGCGGGGACAGGTTGGCGTGTCGGTCAGCTTGCGGATCTGCTCCTGTGCGGGATCGTAAAGCGACCAGGCGCAGCCGGTCAGAGAGGGCTGGAGCCAGAAGACGATCGGGCGGTCGGGGAGCTTGCGTCCAGCGGCATTCGGGTCGGGTGCATCCGGCGCGGCTGCCGCTGCGACTGAAACAAGGACAGCAAGCAAACCGAAGCAGATGCAGCAGTGCAGGCATGCCTGCGCCAGTGGGCCGTGGCGCTGCACACCGTCGTGGGTGGCACTCGTCCTTGCTGTGGCGAACACCGAAAGAGTCTACATCAGCCTTCGCCATCGCAGTCCAGATGGTCGCCCGTTGCGCGGCACGCACTACTATTCGACCCGCCAGCAAGGCCAGCAGATCGATTTCTCGGGTTCCTCACACTGGCGCGGCAGTCGCGTCCGCAAACAGCGCAGCCGCATCCTCGGCCCCCAGCTCTTTGGGGTAGCTGCCCGACTGGAGTACTCGTCCGAACGAGGAGGCGGCGGCCAAGCTCTGCCTGCCGGGGCTCGCCGCCAACGCGCTACGGCCGCCCTCCGGACTGCATCCGTCCGCCCACGTCCGCCGATTCTTGTTGTGGCCACCATCGCTGACACGTTACCGACCGTGGATCTCGTTTTGGCGAGGTACAGGTCACGACACGCGAACCCACCTGCTTTCCGCGCGCATGGACCACGCCGATCATGCGACTTGCTGCGCGAACGTCGATTCCGATGTATCTGTCCATAGTGGCCCTCCTTGCTTGGGGCGCTTGCGCTCTTAGGACTTCCCGAAAGGCACGACGCCATGTTCAATACCGATGATTCCTCCAACGTCCACGTCAGGTTGGACAAGTGGCTGTGGGCGGCGCGTTTCTTCAAGACGCGATCGCTGGCGGCGGAAGCGGTGGACGGGGGAAAGGTGGATCTGGGGGGCGAGCGCGCCAAGCGATCACGCGTGGTGGCCGTTGGCGATGTCATCACGATTCGCCGGCCGCCCTTTTCCCAAACCGTGGTGGTGCGCGGGGTTTCCGGTACCAGGGGATCGGGAACGGCCGCGGCCACTCTCTGGGAAGAGACCGCAGAGAGCCGCCAAGCGCGCGAGCTGCTGGCGTTCCAACTGAAGAACGCGTCCACCCTGACCTTCGACACCGGAGGACGTCCCACGAAGCGCGACCGTCGGGAAATCCAGCGGGTCAGGAACAAGTGGCCATAGGCCCGCAGGGTAGTGTCAGTGTGGAGCGGAGCTTCAAAAACCGCGCCTTATGTCGAGCTCAAGGCAGCCGGCTTCGCCCACTGGAGAATGCCGGTCGTCAAGGGGTCGACTTCAGTGTATCACCACACCTCGCAGCAACCGTATTCACGCCCCGATTCACAGCACCCTTCAGGTTGCCTCGGCGGAGGCGGTTGCAAAGAGCGCAGCCACGTCCTCGGCCCCCAGCTCCTTGAGGTAGTGGCCGAGCGCTCCGCGGAAGAACTCCATCCGGCTCTTGATGCCGCGCGAGCGCCATGCCTCGTCCAGCTTGTCGACGACCACGGCCTCCATGCGCAGGGGCAGCACCTTGAACGTGACGCCCTCGCGGTGCGCGCTCTTGCGCGGGCCCACCGGGATGCGACCCTTCTGCGCCTCGCGGATTTTCCAGACCATGTAGGCCTTGTTGGTCGAGCCGGTGGGCCGGCCGACGACCTCCAAGTAGCTGGCCTGCAGCTCGGGCACTTCGAGCCTGGTGAGCTTCCCGCCAACGGCAGCGGACTCCGTCTGCGCAGCGGCCTCGGTGTCGGCTCCGGGTGCGGCAGCTTCGGGTGCCTTCGTGACCTTCGCGCCAGCATCGGCGGCCTGGAGCGTCTCGCTGATACGGCGGACCAGGAACTTCCGGTTGGGGCTGCGGGTGGTCTCGCCGGTCACCTCGGCGAACTTCGCCTGCAGCTCGTTGACCTTCATGTTACCCAGATTCGCGATGGCCTTTTTCGTCGTCTTGCTCATGGTTCTCTCCTTCGGAGTTGAGCCGGCGCGGAACATCCGCGGCGGCAGGGTTCCGTAGTCACTTCGCGCTGGCGGTCTTGGTGAGGTTCTTGAAGCAGCCGAGGTCGAGGGCGCGCGGGTCGCTGGCCACGAAGCTCCAGCGCTGCTCGGCGGCGAGCCAGGGTTGCACCTCGATGCGGTCGTCGGCACTGACGCCGCCAGCGCGGGCGAGCGCGTCCTCGTCGCGCAGGTAGGAATCGTCCTGGTCGGGTGCCGCCGCCCGCTTCATCACGGCCACGATGCGGACCTTCAGGCCGCTCAAGTAGGGGTGCTCGGTTCCGTGGTAGGTGGTCGTTCTGCCGAGAATCTTTGCCATTTTTCGTCTCCGTGGTTCGTTGCGATCGATGACCACATACCGAGCAGGCCGAGTGGCGCAACACGTGGAAGCTCACGTGGCGGTCACAAGTCGATCTTGACGACCGCGGTCTACTCCCACCCCACCGACGAAGACCTGCTTCGCGCGGTCACCGGGCGGGCTGCCCTGCTGAGAAGGGCAAGGACCGAACGGATCACCACCGAGGCACACGACCTCACCCGGTCGTCTGTCCTCTCGACAGCACCGCCGAAGAGTGCGTGCAGGTGGGAGGTCTTGGGAGCTGGCATCTGCACGGCTGACCTGGCGAGGGCTCAAGGTATGAGCTTCTTCAAGATCCAATCGATCGGCTTCGTGAGCGTCTCGAAGGTCTCGCCGAACAAGGGGCCGCCGCTCGGATTGAAGACGGGTTCGTTGTCGCCGCTCGGCATTCCGGGGCCCGGCGCCGGCTCCGATTCGCTGGAATCCGCGCCCGCGCTCGATCCTTCCGGAAGACTCTGATTGCTCGCGGCTGAATCGTCCATGGGCAAGATTCTACGTGAGGTCATCAGCGAAACGCCCTGGAACGGTTTCCTCTTCTTCGGACTCCAGCGCCGCACCCAGTCGAGCCAGCCCGGGGAGGCCCGTACATGACCAAGCGACGACAACCTGCGACCACGCCGTCCGCCCTTCTGGAGACCAAGCGGTGCGCCGTCTACACCCGCAAGTCCACGACCGCAGGGCTGGAGCAGAATTTCAACTCACTGGATGCACAGCGCGAAGCCTGTTAGCAGTATGTCCACAGCCAGGCTGGTCTTGGCTGGCAGCTCATCCCCGAGCCCTACGACGATGGCGGCTTCACTGGCGCGAATATCCAGCGCCCCGCCTTCCAGCGCCTCATGCAGGATGTGGAGGCCGGCAAGGTCTACATCGTGGTCGTCTACAAAGTCGACCGATTGAGCCGTTCGCTGCTCGACTTCGCCAAGCTGATGGACCGCTTCAACCGCGCCAGCGTGGCGTTCGTTTCCGTCACCCAGAACTTTTCGACCGCCGATGCCATGGGCAGACTAACCTTAAACGTCCTCATGAGCTTTGCCGAGTTCGAGCGCGAAATGATTGGAGAAAGAACCCGCGACAAGATGGCCGCTGCCCGCCGAAAAGGGAAGTGGACAGGCGGTCCCCCACCCCTCGGCTACGACGTAGTCGATCGCATGCTGGTCGTGAACGAAGCCGAGGCCGCTCTCGTCCGCCGCCTGTTCGATCTCTACCTGGGCCTGCGCTCGGCAGGCGCCGTTGCACGCGCTCTCAACGCCGAATGCCGGACCACGAAACACCACGTATCGACCAAGGGTATCAGCCATGGTGCTCGCGAATGGGACAAGCAGGCCGTCCTCAAGGTGCTGCGCAACCCCATCCCTGCGGGCCTCATGCCCTGCCATGACGAGGTCCACGAAGGCCAGCACCAAGCCATCATCGACCAGGTCACCTATCGCCGGGTCCAGAACATGCTGGACGAGGGACGGGGGCAACGCACGCGCTGGGGACGCAACCCCGACTACATCCTGGCCGGGATCGTTCACTGCGCGCTCTGCGGGCAGGCCTACACCCCTGCGTCCACACGCCGGGGAAGCCGCGAGTATCGCTACTACCGCTGCTCGAAGCGGGACAAGCAGGGGCCCGGCGGGTGCCTGGCGGCCCCTCTACCCGCGCGGGCCATCGAAGAATTCGTCGTGGAACGCGTACGCAACGCGCTGGCCGACGGTCGACTTGCTGGGGATGTGACCCAAACCGTGAAAGAACGCCTGGCTGGTCAGCGTGCCGCCCTCCTTGCAGAGCGCAAAGAGCTGCCCGCCAAGATCGCCACCCTGTCCAGCGAGGGCAAGCGCGTGGTCGAGTCGGCCGGCCACGTCACCGGCACCGGTCGAAGGCTCCTCGACACCAAACTGCAAGAGGTCGGCGATCAGCTCGGACGACTTGAGGCGAGACTCCGCGAGGTCGAGCGCCGGCTTTGCCTTCTTGACGATTGCGAGGTCGAGGGGGCCTGGGTGTCGCGGTGTCTTGCCGATTTCGACCGGGTCTGGGACAGCCTGAGCGCCGAGAACCGCAGTCGCTTGGTTCGCGCCGTGATCGAACGGGTCGAAGTCGACGAACCGAGCGGCGACGTGCGGGTCTTCATCACCAACCTGAACCCCAGCCCGGCCGAGGCGATGCCGGCCACGGCGGTGAACTCATGAACGAAGCCGAGACCACAGCCCAACCCGAGACCACCAGTGGCGTCCGTATCTTCACCGGCAAGCTCCACCGCATACAGCGCGGCCACGGCAGGGCCTTTGTCGACGTACCGCCGGCACCGGCGGCCGAGCCCGTCCGACGCCCAGCTCGCGTGGCCATCATGCTGGCCCTCGCGCACAAGATCCAGGACGCCATCGATAGAGGCGTTGTCCGGGATTGTGCCGAGGTGGCCGCGCGGCTTGGACTCTCCAGGGCCAGGGTGACCCAGCTCCTCGACCTGACGCTCTTGGCGCCGGACATCCAAGAGCAGATCCTCTTCGCTGAGTCGGTGGACGGGGTGGAGCCTATGGGCGAGAGGGCGGTGCGAGCGGCGGTGCGCGTGGAGGATTGGGCTATGCAGTGCGAGGAGTTCTCTCCTACGCGGTAGATTCGACTAGCCCATTGATCTTCATTACATTGCCGTGTGGCCATGACCAAGACCGACCTCATCGCCGTCATCGCCGACAAGCCCAAGTTCCCTTGGGCGCGTGGGGAGATTCTCGTCGATCAGGTCTTCGCTTGCATGACCCAGGCCCTGCAACAGGGCGATTCGACTCGACCGAGGCTGGAGGACGCAGCTCCATGCAAAGCATGACCGACATCCCCGCGGATCCGAAGAGAATCCGGGCGCGAATCCGACGATACGAGCGCAAGCTCCAGCAGGAAAGGCGTGAGTTGGGCTGCTACCACGACGGGGCGGGCAAGCGGTACTTCATCGGGCCGCTCTATCTCCTGATGGGGGATCTCGCGGGGGCGGTCCGGTCCTTTCAGTGGTTCGACCAGGAGTTCCCTGACGACAGCGGCGACCCGGGGCAGTACTTGTGCTGGACGCTCGCGATGTATCGCGCCGAACGCCTACAGGAGGCTGTTACCAAGCTCCGAGAGACGATGCTGCAGAACCGCTTCCTACTCCCACGCCTGCTCGGCAAGAACTTCTATGGTTTGGACATCTCTCCTGACAGCGACGAGCTGGAGATGATGTACCTCGACGACATCCCCGGAGAGTACATCGGTATGTGGAACGAGCGGGAATTGCTCTGGGCCTCGACGCTCTACGACGGAGAGCTCTCGACCGTGCGGGCACGCTTCATCGAGATCAAGCGAGAACTCGAACATGAGCCGCGCGGTGAACGGCGCAGTCGGCTCGTGAACGAGCTGTTCGGTATGAAGCGCTCGAACCGCCAGGATCACCCAGACTGGAAGCCATGATCCGATAGCGACCGCTATCCTGGCGCCATCGCATTCACGTTCCCACGCGCAACCGGGCCAGAACTTCGGTCAGTTCAACTGGCAGGGGCGATTCGATGATCAACGTCGCGCCGTCCGCGGGATGGGGCAGCTCAATGCTCGTTGCGTGCAGGAACAGGCGGTGCAGCTGGTAGCGCTCGCGGAACAGACGGTTGTGCTCGCCCTTGCCGTAGTTCACGTCGCCAATCAGCGGACACGCGATGTGCTTCAGGTGCCGCCGCACCTGGTGCAGCCGGCCGGTGAGCGGCCGCACTTCGACCAGGGCATAGCGGCCGAACACCTCGCGGCGCACGAACGCGGTCCGCGCCGGCACGCGCTCCTGCGCGCGATCCTCGCCCGGCGGCAAGGCGTGATCGATCAGCCCCCGTTCAGGCGGAATGCCACGCACCAGAGTGAGGTAGGTTTTGTGCACGGCCCCAGCGGCAAAGGCCCGACCCAGCACGCGCGCGGCCTCGGCGTGCAAGGCCAGCACCAACACGCCGCTGGTCCCGCGGTCCAGCCGGTGCACGGGAAAGACGTGGCGGCCGAGGGCGTCGCGCACGCGGGTCATGGCCACGTCGTGCTCCGGCGCCCAGCCCCGGTGCACGGCCAGGCCGGCCGGCTTGTCAACCGCGACCAGATGGTCGTCACGGTGAAGAATGGGCAGCGGGGCGGACATGCCGTGGGATTGTACGGTGCTATCGTTGTGCCTGCATGCTCACGTGCAAGCTGTGCCTCGCCTCGCCTTGCCGGCCCGCCGGCCAGACGCTGGGGCGCCGCCTGCTGCATTGCCCGGCCTGCGGGCTGGTCTTCGTGCCCGACGAGCACTGGCTCTCCGTCGATGACGAGCGGCGCCGCTACCAGTTTCACGACAACGCGCCCGGCAACGCGGGCTATCGTCGTTTCTTGGGCCAGGTCACCGATGTCGTGGCGGCCCTGACGCCGCGGCCGACCAGCATCCTCGATTTCGGCAGCGGCGAGCTTGCGGTGCTGACCGGCCTGCTCATCGATCGCGGCCATGCCTGCACCGCCTACGATCCGCTGTACGGGCTGGGCTCGCCGGCCGGCACGTACAATCTGGTGATCCTGTGCGAGGTGCTGGAGCACCTGCGCGACCTGCGCGGCGAACTGCACGCCCTGCGCGGCCGCCTTGCGCGGGACGGCCGGGTGCTGGTGCGCACGCAGCCCTACCCCGCCGTCGACGAGATCCCAGCCTGGTGGTACAGCCGCGACTCCACGCACATCAACTTCGCCGCGCCGGAAACCTTCACCGCGATGCTGCCC
>PMJO01000249.1 GCA_003158455.1 Myxococcales bacterium
GATCTCGCGAAACCGCTTGAGATCTCTCTTCTTTAGGCCAGTCCCTTCCATGAAGCCCCTTGACTCAGGTTGTATGGAGACACGTCTCTAGTCTACCGCCGGATCTAATCATGTCGCAGAAAAGATACCAATGAATCCGTGTCCTTGACAGCGTGCCCGGGAACTGCGTAAATGCAAGAAATCTCCCAGGCGAGATTAGCTACAACGGGGTGCTTCATGGCCGGCTCGGATAAGAGGAAACAAAGTCTCTACTTTCCAGAAGAGATGCTTAAGGAGATTCAAGAAGAAGCAACGCGGCAAGACCGTTCTCTCTCCTGGATAGTGCAGAAAGCGTGGAAGATCTCCCGCAAAGAGATCATGAAGTACCCCTCAGTGAACGAATTCCCTGGGGAAGAAGACGAGCGCGGCGCCAGCGAGTGAGGTCGTCGCGCGCCGGTTTTGACGTCCTTGCCTGGCCGCACAGGCGGCTGCTCTGACACCGAGGTACCTTCGGGTAGATGGCCGAGTTTCTGCTTGTCGCTGACCAGGTCGCGCCTGTGGTCGATGGCGAGTTGCCTGGCTGTGCCGCGGCCTTGGCGCTGGCGCTGTCGGTTGCCAAGCACCGCGTTTCGATTCTCTCATTGGCCACCCCAGACCAGGCCTCCCGACTGCCCGGAATGGCGCGCCGCCTGCGAACCATCACGACCCGCGTGGGGGGGGCCGACCAGGAAGTCTCGCTCTACGAGGGACGTTCGGCGGTCAGCCAGTGTGCGCTCTACGCACTTGGCGCCCAATCGGACAATCGCGGTCGCCGCGCGGCCCTGCTAGCGAGCGCCAGCACCTCCCTGGTTCGCGACCAAATCTGTTGGCCTGACGTGGTCGTGGGTTGGGGCGAGACATCGGCCCTGGCCTTGGCCTGTGCCCCTTCTGCCCATGCAGCCCTGATCGTGCCGGAAGCACGCTGGGACCAGCCCTTGTCCAGCGATGAGCGTACCGAACTAGATCCCGACAACCCCGCGGTGGCAGTCGCGAGTGGCTTGTTGGTAGGTCTCGGCGCCATCGAGGCCGACGTCGTGATTCTCCCCTGCCCCTCGGCCGCGGAGGCTTTCCGTCGTGCCAGTGAGTTGGCCTTCCGCGCTTCGGACCAACCGGTCACGTCGATGCGCTTCGGATGCGACGAACTGCCGCACGACCCGGCCACTGATCCCGCCCTTGCCGCCACATTTTCGCCCGAGTCCCCGGCCGGCAAGCAGGAGTGTCGCCGAGCCCTTGCCCGACGCACTTCACTGGCGGTGGGTCCGCGCACCCTCCTCTTGGCGACGGGGCCGCTCGATCCCGCGCGCGGTGGCCGCGAGATTCTCGAAACCGTTTCGCGATTGGGCCGCGCGGATGTGGCGACCGTGTTTCCCGCAGGCGGGGATCGCGCACTTGCCGACCAGGCCAACCTTCTGGCTATTCGGTCGCCCGGCAAGGTCAGCGTGTTCCCTGAGCTGGGCCAGGAGGCCGAACGCCACATTCTGGCGGCGGCAGATGCCGTGCTCCTGGCGGACGCCTTCGACCTGACCGGGCGTCCGGCCAGTCTGGCGCTTCGCTACGGTGCCCTTCCCTTGGCGCCCGACGCAGGTGCAAGCGGAGATTTTCTGCCGGACTACGACGTGACTTCGCAGACGGGCTGCGGTCTGCTATACGCGCCGACGGATGCATGGGGCGGAATCGGCGCGATCCAGCGGGCGGCCGCGCTGCGAGCGAACTCCGATGTTTGGCAGCCGCTGCTTTGCTCGCTCATGCGCGCGGCCCCGCGCTGGTCGGCCAGCGCCGCCTCGCTGGAGGCCATCTGTCTCACCCCGCGTGCAGCCTGAGAATGCGCACGCCCAGCTCGTCGCCCACGCTGACCAGCTCGCCCACAGCCCAAGGTTGACCGCCGACTCGAAGTTGGATGGCGTCAGTCCGGCGTGGCCCAAGGTTCAGCACGCCACCCGTCATCAATCCTGCCAACTCGTCGCCGCGAAGGGTGAAACGGCCGATCTCAGCGACCACCTCCACCGGAGCGGTCGCGAGGACCTTGGCCACCTCTGACGCTGAGGGTTCTTCCCGAATCCGCCGTGCGTTCTCGTCTTGCGATGCCATCGACTTTGATTCCTCCTCAACCTGCGAAAAGCGGCCCGCCAGGGCAAGCGCGCCGTTGCCAGCCACGCACGCGGGCGCCACGAAGTCGCCCACGCGTAGGCACGCGGGCCAGACCCTATCGGTCCCAATATGTTGAATGCCAGCTACGCCGTCAAACACAACGGCGTCGCCCACGGCAGCCGAGGCCAGGGCAGCTCCTGGTAGATCGGTTCGGGCAAGCTCCACGATCGCGCCCGCCGCGAGCCGTTCTACGCTTACCTTTGCCCGGTCGCTGCAAGCGGCATCGGCCAGCCACCCGACCGGAATCAGCAGAAGCGCACGGCCTGCAAGGCCGGCAGCGGTAGCGACCGAGCCGCCGATCACGAGCCGTGGAAAAACAGGATCGGGCCGTCCCATGGGGACCCCAAGGCCAATCTCGACTTTCTGAGAAACTCCCAAGGCGTCCAAGGCAGAGAGGAGGATGGCCGCCATGACGCCACGTTCAGCGCGGGCCAGCGGACGAATCGCAGCAGGTGCCGGCCCGCCCAGCACGGCCTGCACAAGGGCCAACGAGACCCGGTGGCTGATTCCCACCCAACCCCGCTCGCCGTCCCGTTCCAGGGGAAAGTAGTCCATGCCGTCGCGGCTATCCGCATTCCCAGCCGCCTCCTCCGCTATTTCCACCTGGTCGGTGTGAATCTCGACCTCCCCTACCCCCTTCGCCGCGATCGTCACGGCCAACGGGGTACGGAATCGAGCCCGAGCCAGCGCTGCCGTCCATTTTGCCGCCTGGGCCGGTAGCCGCGGCAGGGCGTCGTACGAAAAAGCCTGCCATCCAGCTTGGGCTGTCATCGGTGGTAGGGTATACTCTAACAACAGCGGCTCTCGGGAAAGCAACGACTTGAAGCCTTCTGACGATGAATTGGGGTTTCTCTCTTGCCAGGAGATCGTGGACTACTGCCTCGATTTTCTGAGCGACACGCTGCCCGCGGCGGAGCGGAGCCTGTTCTCTGCCCACCTGCGTAACTGCTCGGAGTGCATGCGGTTCTTCGAAACCTACCGCAAAACGCCTGAGATCTCGCGAGAGGCGCTGGCGCTACGTATGCCCGATCGGGTCAGAGTGGCTGTGCGTGATTTCCTGCGCGAACGCTACGAGCCAAGCGCGGCCAGCGACGTCAGCTCGACGAGAAGATGACTACTGTCTTCGCCTGCTTGACAGGCGGAGCGATGCGGGCAAGATGACCTCATTAGCATGCCCGTCGGACTGGTTTGTTCCCGCTGCGACGCTCTGACCGGCCTCGACGCAACCCGGTGCCCGGTCTGCCAGGCCCCGATCGTCGAGGCGGTTTCTCGTGAACCATTACCCGGCCGGTCCCAGCCTGCTGTCCCTGTGGAGGAGTCCATGCCAACCACGCCATGCCCAACTTGTGGCAACCCAGTCCCGATCGGCGATCGTTTCTGCGGCCAATGTGGGGCGCGCACCGAAGCGCCGCCCGCGCCAGTCTCTAGCGCGGGCAAGACCATGTTCTTCTCGGGGGTCCAGGTATCCGGCGTCGCCAAACTGGTGGTGGTCAAGGCCAACAGTGCCGACGGGGTGGCCTACGAACTCGGCGGAACCGAGCATGTCGTGGGCCGTACCGAGGGTGCCATCCTGTTTTCCGAAGACCCCCTGGTGTCCCCGCGCCATGCCAACTTCCTCTACCGACAGGGCAAGTTGTTCGTGCGCGACGAAAACTCGATCAACGGCGTGTTCCTGCGCATCCGCGCCCCGGCACGGCTGGAATCGGGCGCGGTGTTCTTGCTGGGCGAGCAACTCCTGCAGGTTGAAGCTCTGCCACCCGATTTCGGACCGCAGCCAGATGCCGAAGGAACCTATTTCTACGCCAGCCCCAAGCGGGCCTCCAAAATGCGTGTCATCCAGCGATTGCGCGGGGGCGAAATCGGCCTCATCGTGCGCGCCCGCGGTGACAGCATCACCCTTGGTCGCGAAGGCAATGACCTCAACTTCCCCGATGACCCTTTCATCTCGGGGCGCCACGCCGAGGTCAGCATCGGCCCGGATGGGGCCTTCACGCTGACCGACGTGGGATCCAAGAACGGCACCTTCGTGCGCATCAGCGATGAGTCTCCGTTGGAACATGGTGACTACGTGTTCCTCGGCCAGCAGTTGCTGCGGGTTGAGATTTCGTAGTGCCGACACAGTGCGTTTACGATGGAATGGAAGTTAAAGTTTTTCTTTATGAATTGCGCGGAGGATAGCTCGTGATCATCTGTTCTCGCTGCGGCAAAGATAATCAGGACCAGTTCAAATACTGCCTCGGCTGCGGTCAAAAACTGCAGACGGCGGCTCCCGTGCCGGCTCCGGCGGAGTCCCCCAGGGCGTCCCCATCTGCCGCGGAGCCCGCCGGTGTGGGCGTGGCAAAGACCTTCGTACCGCCCCTCGCAGCGACCCAGCTCGCGACCGGTCCGCTTCCATCCGCTGCCCAAGGCTCCCTCCCGGGAATGCGTTCTTCGACGGCCGGTTCAACCGCGGCCCCGATCCGTCCGCTCGCTGCTGCAGGCTCGGCTCCCCATGTGGTCCGTCCCGGTGTGGCTGCGGGAGGCCAACGGGGCGCGCAGCCCTCGGCGAGCCCAGTCGCGCCGGGCGCAGGCAACCTCGCTGGTGCCGCCGTCGCCCCTGGGCCGGTTCCATCCACACCTGCCCCCGCGCAAGACGCGTCCCGGCCGCGATCTGTGACCTCGCCGCAAGACGCGGCGGCAGCCAGGCTCGCCCCGGCACCGACCGCTTGGCGACCCGGTGGTGGAACGGCCTCTACGCCGAACCCTCTGCTTTCAGCACCGGCAGCCGCGCCCCGGCCTTCAGCCGCAGCGGCACAGGCCCCGGCTGCGTATTCGCTCGGGCCGACTGCGTATGTTCCCGGCCCGACCGCAGCCCCGGCGCCAGTGGTCCCAGCGTCTGCACCTGGACCAGCCGCGTGCCCGCGCTGTGGCAAGGCGGTTGCGGCCGGCTTCGCGTTCTGCGGAGCCTGCGGCCATCGCATGAAGCAGGCCGCAGGCGCGGTGGTTGAGGCTGCCTTGCAACAGGCCGCAGCATTGGCCCCTGAGCCCGCCAAGGTGACGGTTCGCGGCCAGCTCACTCTCATTCGTCCTGACGGCACCGAGGGTGGAGTCCACCCCCTTCGCCAGGGTGAGAATCTAGTCGGACGCGGCCAGGGCCATCTTTTCGACGCCGACCCCTATCTTTCACCTCGCCACGCAGAATTCGTTCTCACTGAGGAAGGGCTCGAAGTCCGCGACTTGCGCAGCTTGAACGGCGTGTTCGTGAAACTGACTCAGGCAGAACCGCTAGAATCGGGCGACACTTTCCGCATCGGTCAGGAACTGCTCCGCTTCGACATCATCAACCCACCCAGCCCACTCGAGGATGGAACCGAGATCGTCGGCACGCCCAACCCGGGCTACTGGGGCCGTCTGTCCGTCATAGTCGGCCGAGACCTGGATGGCCCCGCGTTCCCGCTCTTCGACGAAACAGTTGTGCTCGGCCGCGAGCGCGGCGACATCCTCTTTCCCGAGGATGGCTACGTCTCAGGCACCCACTCTCAGATCACTTTGGCCGACGGCCGGGTTTGCCTGACCGACCTGGGTTCATCGAATGGCACCTTCTTGCGGGTTCGCGACGCGCGAGCAGTGCCAACTGGCAGCCTACTGCTTATGGGCCAGCAGCTCTTCCGCGTGGCCTATCAATAATCAGGAATCAGGGCGTCTTCTTGCCCTTGAAGAAGGCCTTGCGCAGATCGTCGTTCTGCTTCGGCTCGATGTAGCGGAAGCCGCCCGGGATCTTGAAGCGCTGCCCATCATCAAAGTCCAGGACCACGTCCACCGGCCCCTTGTCCCCGGCAGGGGTAACGACGTTGATCTTGTCTTTGGACCCGATGGCGACCTGCTCGGCCACGTGACCGCCGAAGGCGACGCGGACCTGCGTCTTGCCTGGCTTCAGGCCTGCCCCGATGATGTTGATGTGGTCACCACCGGCCGTGATGCCCTCGGGCGGCTCCACCCGATCAATGCGGAGCCTGGCCTCATCGCAGGCTGCCAGGAATGCTAGGACCAGAACGGCCAGTGACAGCCCCAAGACGCGTTTCATGTGCGCTTCTCCTTCAATGGATGGCACCTTAGCCCTCTCAAACCCTGAGGTC
Source organism: Myxococcales bacterium (assembly GCA_003158455.1). Classification (GTDB taxonomy): domain Bacteria; phylum Myxococcota_A; class Polyangia; order Fen-1088; family Fen-1088; genus Fen-1137. The sequence continues at coordinate 6,282 of PMJO01000249.1, forward strand.
AACGGCGACTCTGCGGCCGGCGCTGAATCAGAGGTCGAGCCCGAGCGGCTTCTGCCCGGCCGGACCCAGATAGGGTATGACTAGCAGGCCCTGCCGGACACTGCTTCCGCCGTGGATACCCGACTCATACTGCGCGACATCGAGGCCCTGCTGCAAGACGCAGGCGGCGGGACCGCGGTGGAAGTTTATGGCGCCGTGGGCGCGATGGGCCCGGCCATCGCTGCCCACCTGACGCGCCATGACTCCAGCCATTTCCCCCTGCTCTATTTGGTCGCCGGCCAGGATCTGGTCGAGACGCGCTATGCAGACCTGTCGTTCTTCTTGGCGCCGCGAGAATCGGTTGAGGATCCGCTGTCCCCGCCACCCGTTCTCGATCTGCCTGCACCCGAAGTCTCGCCGCACGCCGAAATGCAGCCCGATCGCCGCACGGTCATGCGCCGGCTGGCTCTCCTGTACCGCCTGGGCCACGGCCATGCACCGGCCGTGGTGGTGGCGCCTGCTGCTGCCGTGTTTCGGCGCGTGATTCCTCCCAGGGAGTTCGCCGACCTCTGCCGGGTAGTAGAGGCCCACTCCTCCCTGGAGCGGGAGGTTTTGGTCAACGACCTTTGCCGGGCCGGCTACGGCCGCGCACCAGTGGTCGAGGATCCAGGAACCTTTGCCGTACGCGGGGCGGTCATCGACGTTTTTCCCCCGGTCTACAAGCACCCGGTACGCATCGAGTTTTTTGGCGACGAGGTGGAGTCGCTCCGCCTCTACGACGCCGCCACCCAGCGCAGCCTGCGGCCGGTCGACCGAGTGGTACTCCACCCGGTGCGGGAAACCGTGGCAACCGCGGGAGCCGACACCCGGTCGCGCCTGCTGGCCGCAGCCGACCAAGCCGCCTACCCGTCAAGCAAGACCCGCTACCTGCTGGAGCAGATCGAGCGGGGCGAGGATTTCTTCGGCAGTGAAGCGCTCGCTCCCATCTTTCATGCCCGTCTCGGCTCGTTCTTCGACTACCTTCCGCAGCATGCACGGGTGGTGGTCGAGGATCCGACGGCCCTGCTGGAAGAGGCGCGGCGCAGTTTCTCCCGCGTGCGCGAGAGTGCCTTGCATCGCCGAGCCGAGCATCGACTCGCCCTGGACGCGGAGGAGTTCCTGCTCGACGAGGAACAGGCACGCCTTGCGCTTGCCGCTTGGCCGCGCCTGGAACTGCGCGGGGTCGAGGTGACGTCGCCAAGTCCAGCCAACGGGCCGACCGCAGCGCGCGTCCGAGTGACGGCAGAGCCGAACACCAGCCTGCGGGGCGAGCTCCTCCACGAACGCGGCGAGGAAGACGTCGGGCACGCTTTGTGTGAACGCATCCGCCTCTGGCGGACAAGCGGCTACCGCGTGTGTCTGGTTGCGCCCAGCCGCGCCCACGCCGACCGGCTGGCGGGGGTCTTGCGGGCCTTTGGCCTGCAGCCGGAAACCCCGCGTGACCACAGCGAAGGCGGTGCACACGACCTTCTCACCCGAAGCGCGGCCGGCTTCGCGCTGGAGATTCTGGTCGGACCGCTCACCCGCGGATTCCGGCTGCCCGAGGATCGCCTGGTGCTGGTTGCGGAAGAGGAAATCTTCGGTGCGCGCGCGCACCGCGCGGCCCCGGCCGCCAGCGCCCCCGGGTTTGGGGATCTGGCCGAGATCGCCGAGGGAGACCTGGTGGTCCACGATGAGCAGGGGGTGGGCCGCTACCGGGGCCTGAAAAAACTCGCCCTGCGGGGAGTGGCGCACGACTTTCTCCACCTGGAGTACGACGGCGGTGGGCTCTACGTACCGGTCTACCGCATCGGCGTGGTGCACAGGTTCCTGGGCGGAACGCCGGAAAACGTGCGGCTCGACAAGTTGGGCGGCGCCACCTGGGTGGAGAAGCGACGCCGGGTTTCCGTGCAAGCGCGCAAGCTGGCCGAGGACCTGCTGCAGCTCTACGCCCAGCGCCAGGCGCTGCCCGGCCACGCTTTCCCTCCCCCTGACGTCATCTTCCGCGAGTTCGAGGAGACCTTTCCCTTCGAGGAAACCGCCGACCAGGACAAGGCCATCGCGGCGGTGCTGGCCGACATGCAAGACGAGGCGCCCATGGATCGCCTGGTGTGCGGCGACGTGGGCTACGGCAAGACCGAGGTGGCCTTGCGCGCCTCGCTGCTGGCCGCGCTGGCTGGCCGCCAGGTCGCGGTGCTGGCGCCCACCACGGTCCTGGTCGAACAGCACGCGGTGACCTTCGCCGAGCGGCTGCGCGACTTCCCGGTGCAGGTGGCTTCGCTTTCACGTTTTCGCAGCAAGCGTGAGCAGCAGGACACCATCGCCGCTTTGGCCAGTGGCAAGCTGGACGTCGTCATCGGCACCCACCGCCTGTTGTCGCGCGACGTGCATTTCCGCAATCTGGGTTTGCTGATCATCGACGAGGAGCAGCGCTTCGGGGTTGCGCACAAGGAGCGGCTCAAGGAGATGCGCTCGCAAGTGGACGTGCTCACCCTGACCGCCACGCCGATTCCGCGCACCTTGCAGATGGCCATGAGTGGCATGCGCGAGATCTCCATCATTGCCACCCCGCCCGCCGACCGGCTGGCCATTCGCACCTTCGTGTGTGGATATGATCCCGATCTGCTGCGCGAGGCGATCGCCAAGGAGCTGGCGCGCGGAGGCCAGGTGTTCTTCGTGCACAATCGGGTCGAGGATCTGCCCAAGTGGACGCGCGAAGTGGGTGCCCTGGCGCCCGGCGCGCGCGTTGGCATGGCCCATGGCCAAATGCCCGAGGCCAAGCTGGAACGGGTCATGATCGACTTCGTCGACGGGCGCTACGACATCCTGTGCTGCACCACCATCATCGAGTCGGGCCTCGATATTCCGCGCGCCAACACCATGATCGTCAACCACGCCGATCGCTACGGGCTGGCCCAACTTTACCAGTTGCGCGGACGCATCGGCCGCGCCAAGGAACGTGCCTTCTGCTACCTGGTGATTCCATCGGAAGCGGCGCTTTCGGCCGGAGCGCGCCAGCGGCTGGCGGTGTTACAACGCTTTACCGAGCTGGGCGCGGGATTCCAGGTGGCAACGCACGACCTGGAGATCCGCGGCGCCGGGGAGATTTTGGGCGATCGGCAGTCCGGTCTACTCGCCGCGGTCGGCTTCGACACCTACGCGCGCATCCTGGAAGAAGCCGTGGCCGAGTTGCGCGGACAGCCTATCCGCAGCGAGTTCGATCCGGAAATCGCGGTTGACGTGCCCGCGTTCCTGCCCGACGACTACATCCCTGACACCGGCCAGCGTCTCGACTTCTACCGCCGCTTGGCCCAAGCCCGCGACGAGGGCGACGTGCACGCGACGCTGGCCGAGCTGGAAGATCGCTACGGCCCGCTGCCCGAGCCAGCCCGACTGCTCGGCGAAGTCATGAGCGACAAGACCCTGGTGCGCCGAACCGGGGCGCGAGCCTACGAGCTAACCGCGGGCCGGCTGGTGCTGTCCGCGGGCGCGGACGCGCGCCTGGATCCTGCCAAGGTCATGCGATTGGTGCAGCAGCGTGCAAGTCGCTGGAAACTTTCACCCGACATGAGACTGTCGTACGCCTTCGATGACGAAGAAAGGCGCGACCATTTGGCCGCCGCGAGGAGGCGGCTGCAGGAAGTGGTGGCATGCGTGGCGGGGTAGGTGTTGCGGGAAGCTCTCACTTGTGCCATGCAAACAGGATGCGTCGTTGCCTTTTCTGCCTCGCAGCTCTCGCCATTGGCGCGTGCAAGCCCAGCCCGGGACCGATGGGCAAGAGCGCTCCCCGCCCTGGTCCAGTCTTGGCCCGGGTGGATGACACCGAGATCACGGCCGCTGACCTGCAGGAGGTGCTGGCCCGCTATGCGCACACGCCGTTCGTGCTCGCGCGCTACTCCACCCCGGAGAAGAAGAAGGAGCTCCTAGAGGGCCTCATCCGCTACGAGCTGATGGCCCGAGAGGCGATTCGGCGAGGATATGACCGCGATCCTGACGTGCAGCGCATCGCCAAGCGACAAATGGTGGCGCAATTCGAGAGGCGAGAGATCAACGACAAATTCCGCGCTGAGGATGTTCCTCCGGCAGATGTCGAAAAATACTACCGCGAGCATCAGCCCGAGTTTGTCCGCCCCGAAGAGGTTCGGGTCAGCCAGATTCTTGTGCACGACGCGGCCGCGGCGCGCCGGATCGCCGCCGAGGCCAAGTCGGGGCGCAATGACGCCAAGTCGTTTCGCGACTTGGTGGAGCGCTATTCGGAAGACGCCGATTCAAAATCCCGTGCGGGTGATTTGACCTTCTTCGACCGCAAGACCACGCGCGAGCCCAAGGCTTTGGTCGAGGCCGCCTTTGCCATGCCTCAGGTCAACGACGTGGTGGGTCCTATAGCGTCTGACAAAGGCTTTCACATCATCAAGCTGACCGAGCGTCGGGCTGAGCTTACCCGACCCTTGGCGGAAGTGAAGGTCGACATCCAAAGACGACTTCTCGATCAAATGCGCGCCCAAAAGAAGCGCGAACTGGCGGAAGAGATGCGCAAGTCGATCCGGGTGGAAATCTACGAGGACGAGTTGGCGAAAGTCGTTCTGGCCGCAACCGCTGATGGCGGCCAACCCCCTGCGGCCAAACCGCCCGTCACCTTCCCTGTACCGACCGTAACGTCCACGCCTAAGCCCTAGGAACCCCTGCGATGCGTATGACCCAACTGTGCCTTGCTGCCTTGCTGTTGTTGCTTCCCGCAAGGAGCCAGGCGCGCGTGGTTGAGAAGATCGTCGCTCTGGTTGGCAGCGACATCATTTTGCAAAGCGAGGTCGAGGAACGGGCCGCGCCGATGATGGCCGACGTCGCCGCCATTTCCAATCCCAGCCAGCGGGCCGCGCGCGCCTCGGCCTTGCGCCGTCAAATCCTGGAACGCATGGTGGACGAGCAACTCCTGGTGCAGGAGGCGACTGAGCTCAAGATTTCCATCAGCAGCGAGGAGGTCGACCGCTCCATCGAGCAAATCAAGAAGGACTACGGCCTCGACGACACCCAGCTACGCGAGGAACTGCACAAACAGGGCCTTACTCTCGCCGCCTACCGCCTGAATACCAAACGCGAAATCTTGCGATATCGGGTCATCAACATCGCGGTGGGTGCGAAGATCAGCGTGAGCGACGCCGACGTGCAGAGCTACTACGAGCGTCACATGCAGGCGGCCAGCACCCAGGTGCACGCCAGCCACATCTTCCTGTCCATCCCCGAAGGCGCCGACGCGGCTACCGCGCTGGAGAAGGAAAAGCAAGCCCAGCTTCTCCTGCACCGGGCGCAATCGGGCGAGGACTTCGCCAAGCTGGCGCGCGAGTATTCCGAGGATCCCGCCACCCGTGCCGAGGGCGGCGATCTCGGCTGGTTCGGCAAGGACATCCTGCCCAAGCCCATCGAGGAGCTGGTTTTCGCCATGAAGGTCGACGAGGTGCGTGGGCCGGTGCGCGCCGATCGCGGCTTCCACGTCATCAAGCTGCTCGGCCGCCGCGCCCAGGACCCGAAACCTCTGGCCGAGGTGCGCGACCAAATCCGCGGTCAGTTGCGCCAGCGCGAGATGGAAAAGCAGACCAAGACCTTTCTCGGTGAGCTGCGCAAGCGGACCTTGGTCGACATCAGGATGTAGGGCCGTCCCGGGAATAATTCGTCTTACCCGCCAGTCAGCCAGGCGAGTGCGGTTGGAGGATCGACGACCCGAACTGGCGAGTCGACGAAGCCCTTCGCGTCGCGGGTCACGATGGCATCACAGCCGCACATCTCCGCTGCCGATGCACAGACAGCGTCTTCGAAGTCGGTCCACCCGAGGGACAGCGCTCGCCGCAAAACCTTCTCGTCTACCGGTGCCACGGCAAACGCGCGCAGGATTCCATCGGTGGCTCGTCTAGCAAAACCGGCGCCCTGGGCACGAGAAACCAAATAGAAGATGGTCGTGACCCCGGAAGCGGGGACAAACCCACGACCCTTTCCCCTTTCCAGTGCAGCCCACAGCCGCCCCGCACTGGCCGACTCGGCCCGATCCAGAACAACGTCAAGCACGATGTTCAGGTCGAGCAGCAGTCGCTTCACCGGTATTTCCTCTGCAGATGACGCCCATATTCCTCGTGGGAAACACCCTTGGCCGCTCCTCGTAGCATGCGCAGGACCCGAGGATCCTCCTCGGCCGCCTCCTTTGGCGCCACCACTCTCAGAAGATCGAAGCCATCATTCGTTGGGTCGCACAGCAATCGAAGGAGATCGGGCAAAAAGTGGCGATCCAGCCCGACCATGCGTATCCGATAGCCACGTGTCTGACAGCCAAAGAATGGCGCTTCCTGTTCGATGAAGTCATCAGGATGGGCTACCTTTCCGGCACCACAGACGAAGCTTGGGTGACAATGCAAGGATGGCAGCGGCTCACGGAGAAGCCCAATGCGACATCGTCGAGGGCGTTCATTGCGATGTCATTCGACGAGAACCTCAAGCCGGTGAAGGACGCCATATTTGGGTCGCTTCGCGCAGCCGGCTACGAACCGATGTCCCGACAGGTTTCGCCTCCGTGACCCGGCCGACAAGCCGGCCCGATGGCGAAGCCGGCGCGACTAGCGACGGACTACCCACCCTGCCCCAACCCGCGGCTTCGCCGCGCGCGTCGCCGGAGTGGAGCATACACCCGTATGTGAGCACCGGAGCGCAGCGACGGCACAGCCAGCGGGCCGGATCGTCGGCCGTCGGTGCATCGAAGAGTTGCTGCCGCTACCCAGGTGGCCAGGCGAGCTGCCGTCCCGCCAAGACATGCAGATGCACGTGCGACACCGACTGGCCCGCATCAGCCCCGGCGTTCATCACCACCCGAAAACCGCCTTCGGCCTGGCCCGACTCGCGCGCCAGGCGGGCGCCCACCAGCATCAGCTTGCCCAGTAGCGCCACATCCTCAGTGCTGGCCGTGGCCAGGCTGGCCAAGTGGCGGGTCGGGATCACGAGTTGGTGAAACGGCGCTTTGGGGCTGATGTCCTTGAACGCCAGCACGTCGTCGTCGCGAAAGGTGATGGCCGCGGGGATTTTGCCGTCGCGGATCTTGCAAAACAGGCACTCGCTCATGTTGTTCTCCTCGGATATTCTACACCAGCGCCAGCAGCCGCTTGCGTGTGTCTGCGAACGACGACATCTCGTGGGTTCCCTGGCGGAGAAAAGCGTTGATGGCTTCCATCGCGGCGATGGCCTCGTCGGTGCGGGCGTCGCTGCCGGGTTTGTAGGCACCCAGCGCGATGAGGTCACGCTTCTGCTCGTAGGCCGCCATCAGCTCACGCACGCGCCCGGCGGCCTCGCGATGCTGCGCATCCACCACCGCGTTCATCACCCGCGACAGCGACGGCAGCACGTCGATGGCCGGCCAGTGGTTGCGCTCGCACAGCTCGCGCGCAAGCACGATGTGCCCGTCGAGAATGCCGCGCACCTCGTCGGCGATGGGCTCATCCATGTCACCGCCCGACACCAAGACGGCGTAGAGCGCGGTGATAGACCCGACATCGGAATTCCCCGTGCGTTCGAGCAGACGGGGCAGCAGAGCAAACACGCTGGGGGGAAAACCTTGCCGGGCGGGCGGCTCGCCCGCGGCCAGACCCACCTCGCGTTGCGCGCGGGCGAAGCGGGTGAGCGAATCCATCATGAGCAGCACGCGCCGGCCGCGAGCGCGAAACCACTCGGCCACCGCGGTGGCCACGAATGCCGATTTGAGTCGCACCAAACTGGGCGTGTCGCTGGTTGCGCAGATCACCACCGAGCGGGCGCGCCCTTCCGGCCCCAGCGCGTCCTCGATGAACTCGGTCACCTCGCGACCGCGCTCACCCACCAGGGCGATCACATTGACGTCAGCCTCGGTCTGGCGCGCGATTTGGCCGAGCAGCATCGACTTGCCGACGCCTGAGCCGGAAAAAAGCCCAACCCGTTGCCCCTCACCCACGGTCAGGAAGGCGTCGATGGCGCGCACCCCGAGGGCAAGCGGCTTGGCTACCCGCCGCCGGGTGAGCGGGTCGGGCGCGGGCCGGTCAACCGCCCATTCCTCGGTCGGGCCCGCGATGGGTCCTTGTCCATCCAAGGGCTCGCCCAGCCCGTCCAGCACGCGCCCCAGAATCCCCGACCCCACCCGCACACGAAGCGGCCGCCCGGTCGGGCTCACCACGGCGTCTGGACCAACCCCCGCCAGCTCTCCTAGCGGCATGAGCACGACCTCGTCGCCGCGGAAGCCAACCACCTCGGCCTGCAGGCGCGGCTGCTCCGCTGGAGCAGGCCCAGGCATCGGCTCTCGGTCGAGAAAGACCAACTCGCCCACCCGAACCCCGGGAATGGTGGCGCGCACGACTAGGCCGGTAACTTCCGTCACCCGGCCAGCCAACCGCCGCGGGTTGACCTGGTCCAGCGCCTTCAAGGCATCGCCCAACTCGACCAGGGCAGGATGGATGTCGAACTCAGCCATGCTCAATCTCACGCGAACGCGCCGGTCGCACCCCGCAAGGCCCGTTCCAGCGCGTCTAGTTGGGTGTCGAGGCGGGCGTCGAGACGACCGACCGCGGTTTCCACCACGCAGCCATGACGGCCAATCGCCGGGTCGGCCACCACCCGCACCTCAACCTCGGCCGCCACACGCGCAAGCCAGCGCGGTCGTTCGCGCTCGATGGCCGCCAAGTCCTCCGGGTGCGCGTACAGCACAACCGCACCGGCCCGGGCGCGACTCGCGGCCAGCGCCTCGGCGACGATCGCGCCCATCAACTCGGGCGAAAGCTCGACCGCGCGGCCCACGATTCGTTCGGCCATGCGGCGGGCTAGCACGATGGCCGCGTCCTTGGCGCGGTGGAGGTCGCGCTCGGCCTGCGCACGCGCGGCCAGCAGCAGCGCACTCACTTGCGCCATTCCTTCTTGCTTGCCAGCCTCGAAGCCGGCCCGCTCGGCTTCGACCCGCGCAGCCTGTGCTCCGGCCCGCAGCGCCGCTGCATCCTCCTCGGCACGCGCCCGAACCTGCGCGGCTTCTGCCTCTGCGGTGAAAACCGCAGCCGGCACTACGCGTCCCAAGCCTTTCTGCAGTCGGCCCATACCCTCGCCTTCTACCACTTCACCCCATAAGCGTTAAGCGGCCGCAGGTAGACGGACCATCCAGTCCCGCAGTTCACCCGCTTGGCGCCTTCTACCGCTTCACCCACTGCCGCCCCAACGTCGCGGGCAGGCGGGCAGCGACCGCCAGCAAAGAGGCTTCTCCCTCAACGCACAGCTCTTGGCGGAGCGCAGCACCTCGACTCGCCACCTCGGCCAGAAGTTCCTCGCAGCCCAGGCGGCACAATCCCGCACCCAGCGGCCCCGAAGGTCCTACACAGAGCGATGCCAGCTGAGAAAAGACACAACGCTGCAGCTCAGCCACTCCGCCGGGCGGCCAGGCCCCGCGGTCCTTCGCGGCCGCGTCCACCGCGTGCGCCAGCAGCGCTTTCACGGCTGGCGCCCCGGGCAGCCCGCAAAGTAGCGCCGGCCAAAGGTCCGCCGGCTCGCTGGCGACGACCTCGGCCAGCCAGCTCGGATGCAGTCTTTCCATCCCGGGCGGAAACGGCGCATTGGTATCGAGGATCCACCCGGCCAAGAGAACGGCCCGGTCGGAGCGGGGAAGAGCGCGCAAGGCCTGCCACGCCTTGCCACACGCCTGGCGGCGCTCGCCTGCGAGACGAGACAGAACCACATCGCTGCTTGCCAGCAGGCTCAAACCGAGCAGAAGCCCGCGCTCCTCAGCGTGCAATTCGTTGAACCCCAATTCGGTCCTCTCCGTCACGCGGCCAGCCTACAGCAACCCGGCAAGGATCTGCCAGGACGCAGTAGGGTCAATTGCGGTCTATTGGCCAGGATGTGGTATGCCTGCGCGCCTCCCATGAGCAGTTCCGGCCCCGAAATAGACGAAACTCCCCGCCGTCGCGACGTGCGCAACATTGCAATCATCGCCCACGTTGACCACGGCAAGACCACCCTGGTCGACGGGTTCTTGCGCCAGGCGGGCAGCTTCCGTACTGGTGAGGTCATCGCCGATTGCGCCATGGACTCCAACGATCTGGAACGCGAGCGCGGCATCACCATTCTGGCCAAGTTCACCGCGATCACCTGGAAAGGCACCCGCATAAACATCGTGGACACGCCCGGGCACGCCGACTTCGGCGGCGAAGTGGAGCGCGTGCTCAAGATGGTCGATTCGGTTCTGCTGCTGGTGGACGCCTTCGAGGGCCCCATGCCGCAAACTCGCTTCGTCACGCGCAAGGCGCTCGCCCTCGGGCTGCGGCCCATCTTGGTGGTCAACAAGATCGATCGCGCGGGCTGCGATCCCGACGCCGCGGTCAACGACACCTTCGACCTCTTCTGCGCGCTGGGAGCCAGCGAAGAACAGCTCGATTTCCCGGTGGTCTACGCCTCTGGGCGCGAGGGCTACGCGGTGAGGGATCTCAAGGACGAGCGCAAGGATCTGTCGCCGATGCTCGATCTGGTCGTCCAGGCCGCGCCTCCCCCGCTGGCCAACATGGACGCGCCCCTGTCCATGCACGTGGCCACCCTCGACTATGACGACTATCTCGGCTACGTGGCCATCGGCCGCATGCTTTCCGGCCGGATCCACCAGGGCGAACGCGCCCTGTGTGTGCATCGCGACGGCAGCCGCGAAGAATTCCGCGTGGCCAAGATCCTGGGCTACCAGTCGCTCAAGCGCTTCGAGTTGCAGGAGGCCGTGGCGGGCGACATCTGCGCCATCACGGGCATGCACGATCTGACCGTGGGCGAGACCATCACCGAAATCGCCCGCCCGGTCGTACTCCCCCTGCTTGAGATCGAAGAGCCCACGGTGAAGATGCAGTTCCTGTCCAACAACGGACCCTTCGCGGGCCAGGAGGGCAGGTTTGTTACCTCGCGCAATATCCGCGAGCGTTTGTTCAAGGAGATCAAGTCCAACGTCGCCCTGCGCGTACTGGAGACAGATTCGCCTGACACTTTTGAAGTTCTTGGCCGCGGCGAGCTGCACTTGTCGGTGTTGATCGAAACCATGCGCCGCGAAGGCTACGAGCTGATGGTTTCCCAGCCGCAAGTCATCTTCAAAGAAGGGCCTAACGGAGAAAAACTCGAACCCTACGAGGAACTAGTCATCGATCTCGACGAGGCATACAACGGCCCGGTGATCGAAGAGTTGGGCCGGCGCGGCGGCCGCATGCAGGAGATGGGGCCGGCGGGCGAAGGCCGCACTCGCTTGGAATACGTCATCCCCTCGCGCGGACTCATCGGCTACCGTTCGCAGTTCCTCACCGACACGCGCGGCACCGGAATCCTCAACCACAACTTCATCCACTATGGCCCCTACGCGGGAACGTTCAAAGGCCGCACCAACGGTGTGCTCATCGCGCAGGACCCCGGCCAGACCAATACCTATGCCCTCTTCTACCTGCAAGAACGCGGAGCCCTGCTGCTACCGCCAGGTATACCTGTCTACGGCGGGCAGGTGGTGGGCTTGCACGCGCGCGGCAACGACATCATCGTCAACCCGTCCAAGGCCAAGAAGCTCACCAACATCCGCACCACCGCCGCCGACGAGAAGCTCTTTCTCACCCCGCCGCTCAATCTCACGCTCGAAGCCGCGCTCGAACTCATCAACGAGGACGAACTGGTCGAGGTCACGCCCAAGAGCATTCGACTGCGTAAGCGCATCCTGGACCACAACGAACGCAAGCGGGTCGAGAAGCTGCGCGACCAAGGCCTGGAAGGATGAGTTAGCTTTTCCACCACAGAGAGCACAGAGGTCACAAAGGTCGGAAGGATGAAAAGGCAAGAGTTTCAGCTCCCAGTTCTTCCTTTCTTCCTCTGTGTCCTCTGTGGCGAAAAGCATTCTTCAGGGAGTGCGGCGTGAAGAAGCTTATCTGGCGCGTGACCCTCGGGGTGGCAGCTGGCGTGGCCATCTACGTCGGCTTCTCGGTTTGGGCCGGGGCTCGCAGCGTGGGACACGCACTCGCCACCTTCAACTGGGCTATGGCGCTGATCGCAATCGCGCTGGCTTCGCTCAACTATGGCGTGCGCTTCGTGCGCTGGCACTACTACCTCAAGGTGCTGGGCCTGCAGCAGGTGACGGTCGGGCACAGCTTCCTGATTTTTCTCGCCGGCTTTTCCCTCACCGTCACCCCGGGCAAGCTGGGCGAGGCGGTCAAGGCGCTGCTGCTGCGCGAATCGCACGGCATCCCCGCCGCTCGCACCGCACCCATCGTCGTCGCCGAACGCTTCACCGACTTGGTTGGTCTCTTGCTGCTCGCGTGCGTGGGCGCGTTCACCTTTCATGTCGACCGGCGCTTTCTCGCCGTCGGCGCGGTGGTGATCGGCCTGGGTTTTGTGGCGGTCTCCGTCGAATCCATCGCGCTCTTCTTCCTGCGGCTTTCCGGCCGCCTGCCGGGCGTGCGCGCATTTGTCGGCAAGCTGCACGAGGCCTACCAGGCGACTTCTGCCCTGCTGCGGCCCGGCCCCTTGGTGGTTGCGGTGCTGCTCTCCACCCTGAGCTGGTACTTCGAGTGCGTGGCGTTTTGGGTCGTGGTGCATGGCTTTCCCGGCGCGGCGGTCGGGATGCAGGCCGGAACTTTCATCTACGCTTCCATGACCGTGGCCGGTGCGCTTTCGTTCCTGCCGGGTGGTCTGGGCGTCACCGAGGCCGGCATGCTCGCCCTGCTTGGGCAGCTTGGCACCGGAACCGGCCGCAGCGTGGCCGCGGCCGCCACCTTCGTCACTCGGCTGTGTACCCTGTGGTACGCAGTCATCGTCGGTCTGATGGCCCTGTTCGCCTTTGCACGGCGGGCCCACGTCAGGGTCCAACTCCCTGAAAAGACGCCTGATCCCGCAACCAGCGCAGCCGTTCAAAAGTAACGCTATCCGGCATCCAAGGCGGAGTGGCCGCTCAGTTCGCACCACCGCCTCAAGTTCTGCGGCCCAGGTGCCGAACAGAAAAGCACTGGCCAGACGTTCGCGGCAAGCCACCCCTAACCGAGAGAGAACCCATGGCAGACGCTTCCCGCATCAACATCTTCGAGAGCACCCACGGCGCGTGCCGCCGGTTGCCCGGCCCCTGCCCGTACGCCATCTGCCGTTTCAATTTGACGGCGGAAACGCGCGATACCCGCGGGGCCAAACCAGCCCATGCCAGCGCACCCCTTATGCGCGAGGCATGCGCCTTGGAAGCCGCCGAACAAGGTGGCATGACCCTGGAGGAGATCGCGTCTCGCTTCGCGCTGACTCGCGAGCGGGTACGCCAGATCGAACTCACTGCTTTGCGGAAGCTCGGACGCCAGCTCCAGCGCGACGCTTGGATCGGCGGCGAGCCGATTTCCGAGGAATCCGAGGCGGCGTAGCCTCACGATGCCTTCCGTGTCTGCTCGCGGCGGATGCGCGCCCGTCACGTCCAAAGCCACGAAGACGGCCACGGCCGTGCCCTCCTGCGGCTGTCGCGGGATCGGGTTGACATCATGGCATCTTGACATCACATTGACCGTATGGGCACAGCGGTTCGAACCACACTTCACCTCGATGGCGACGTCTACCGGGCTGCCCGCAGTTTGGCTGCAGCGCGGGGCAGGGGTCTCGGAACCGTCATCTCTGATCTTGCGCGCAAGGGCCTCAGTGTGCCGCTTCCGGCCGGACGGACCCGGCACGGCTTCCCGACTTTCGACGTGCCCGCCGATGCTGCTCCCATAACCGCTGACATGGTTCACTCGGCGCTCGCGGACGAGTAATCGCATGACCCTGCGCAGGCAGGCACCGGCAAGGCAGGCAGCAGCCTCGCGAGGGAGCCCGAATGTCCGCCGAAGTCCGACGGGAGTGACTGTTCTTCTCGACGTCAACGTCCTGGTCGCATTGGCCTGGCCGAACCACGTCCATCACGCCACCGCACTTGCCTGGTTCGACGAGGTTGGCCGGGCCGGGTTCGCCACCTGTTCGGTAACCCAGTCAGGATTTGCTCGAGTTTCCTCAAACCAGCGAGCCATTCCCGATGCCCGCTCGCCCCGCGAAGCGAGGGAAATCCTGCGAAGGATTACCGCCCTGCCCGGCCACGTTTTCTGGCCTGATGACATTGAGATCGCCAGCAACGAGCACATCGCTTGGGAACGCCTGGGTAGTCACGCGCAGGTCACCGATGCGCACCTGCTGGCCCTCGCGATTCGTCGCGGCGGGCGACTGGCCACCTTCGACCGTGGTATCCTTGATCTTGCGCCCGAAGGCAAGGCCGAGTACGTGGTCATGCTTGGTGGATAGCAAGAACCCACCGGGATTCGCTGCTTGGTCTCTCATGCCTTTATCGGGCGCGCGGGCGCGCGCTGCCGCTGCTTGGGCCGGGCGCGACTGCGAAGG
>PMJO01000250.1 GCA_003158455.1 Myxococcales bacterium
TGGCGCGGAAGAGCAGGCTACGCGGCGGACACGGGTCAGCACCACAGGCCCATGGGGTGGCCCCATCACCCTGGCGACACACTGGCCCCATCACCCTGGCGAACAGGGCGCCATCAGCCACGTCGGGCCCGACCCTTACGAAGCCGAGGTGGTGCGGCTGGAACAGGACCGCGTGCGCGGACTACACGCCCTCTGCGCTTAACGCCTGGGCCGGCCGCATCGCCAGCAGCCCTGGAGCCAGGCCTATGGGGGGTCGAGTTGCGTGGAACCCTGACCGCTGCCATCGGGATGCCTTGCTGCGCCCCGCGGCGCGATGCTCACGCCGCAGATGATCACGCCGCGGTTGCGCCCGGTCTCGAATCGCCCTAGGTTGCACAGGTCGGCGGACGGGAGAGCAAGTCGACATGCGGTTCCACAAGCACTTGTTCATTAGCTACGCGCACATTGACAACGAGCCCGTGGCCGAAGGCGATGTCGGCCTGGTGGCACGCATACACCGCTCGCTCGAGTCCATCTTGAGCAAGCGGCTGGGCTGCCGCGCCGAGATCTGGCGCGACGAACGCCTGCAGGGCAACGATGTCTTCGCCGATGAAATCATCGACCAGTTTCCCGAGACCGCGGCGCTGGCGGCGGTGGTGAGCCCGCGCTACCTACAGTCCGAGTGGTGCCTGCGCGAGGCGCGGGCCTTCTGCGAATCAGCCGAGCGGACAGGCGGCACGGTGGTCGACAACAAGTCGCGTATCTTCAAGGTCGTGGCACTACCGGTGGACAACCAGGCGCCGCTGCCCGCGGAGATGCGCGACACGCTCGGCTTTGAGTTCTTTGTACGCGAGCCCAGCGGTGTCACCAAGGAATTGAACCCGGCCTACGACCCCGCCTTCGGGCCGAAGCTCGCCAGTGCCTGTGCGGCCCTGGCGATGTTCGTTGCCGACGTCGTCAAGCGCCTCGAAGCTGAGCCTGCGGCGCCGGCCGTTGGCAAGCCCGCAGTCTACCTTGCCGAATGTAGCTTCGATCGCCGCGGCGATCGCGAGGCGCTGCGCACCGAGCTGCACATGCGCGGCTACCGCCTGCTGCCCGATCACCAGCTGCCCCTCGACGAAATCGAGTACCTGGCTGAAGTCTCCCGGCAGCTGGCCGAGTGCACCCTGTCCATCCACCTGGTTGGCAACCAGTACGGCGCAGTTCGCGACGGACCCAGCCAGCGCTCGGTGGTCGAGATACAAAACGAGCTGGCGGTCCAGCGCGCTCGGGCTTCTGGACTGAAGCGCATTGTGTCCCTTCCCGAAGGCACGCACTCCGACGATGCGAAACAACAGAGTTTCATCGACGCTTTGCACACGAACGCCGCGGCCCAGTTCGGCGCCGATGTGATCAACGCCGACCTCGAAGCGGTCAAGGGGGCGGTGCTGGCCGCGCTGGCGCAGATTGAAAACCCGGCGCCCGCCGTGGTGGCTGCCAGCGTCGCCGGCACAACCCACGGCCAGGGGCCGAAACGCGTCTACCTGATTTGCGATCAGCGGGACCGCAAGGCCACTGTGGCTTTGCGCAAGTTGCTCATGGACCGCGGCCTGGAAGTGCAGATCCCGATCTTCGAGGGCGATGCCGCCAGCGTGCGCGGCGCCAACCAAGAGCGCTTGGCCGAATGTGACGCGGTTGTGGTGTTCTACGGTGCCGGCACCGAGGCCTGGAAAGACAGCGTCGACGCCGACCTGCGCAGGGCCGGCGCACTGCGCCCCGGTCGGCCGCCACCGCTGGTGTTCACCTGGTTGGCCGAACCGAGGACTGACGCCAAGACCGACTGTATCGATCTTGGCGGCGCGAACCTGATCGACGCGATCGCCGGGTTCCAGGAAAGCGCGGCCCAGCCCTTGCTGAAAGCACTAGGCGCCCATGCCTGAAACCGCTGGCGGCTACATCAATCGCAACCCATTTCCTGGCTTGCGGCCATTCCGCCCGGACGAGAAACACCTGTTCTTCGGCCGGGAAAACCAGGTCGATCGCATGGTGGACAAACTCGCCGCGCGGCGTTTTCTCGCGGTGGTGGGCACCTCGGGCAGCGGCAAGTCGTCGCTGGTCAACTGCGGGCTGCGCCCGGCGCTGCACCGGGGCTACATGGCCAGTGCCGGATCGTCGTGGCGGGTCGCCCAGCTTCGACCCGGCAGCGATCCGATCGGCGCCTTGGCGCGCTCGCTGGCCGCGCCCGGTGTGTTATTCGACTCCGACGCGTCCGACAATGACGAACTTCCACTCGATCAGTTGGTGGAGGCCACCTTGCGCCTGGGCAGCCTCGGGCTGGTCGACATCGTTGGACAGGCGCGGCTGCCGCCCGGTGTGAACCTTCTGGTGGTGGTTGACCAGTTCGAAGAGTTGTTCCGCTTTCGGTCCCTGTCGCAGGACAAGGCCGAATTCGGCCCGGCTGCGGACGCAGTGGCCTTCGTCAAGATTCTGCTGGAGGCCGTAGGGCAGAGCGCGCTGCCCATCTATGTGGTGCTAACCATGCGCTCCGACTTCCTCGGCGAGTGTGCGCAGTTCCGCGGCCTGCCCGAGGCCATCAACGAAAGCCAGTACCTGGTGCCGCGGCTCACGCGCGACGAGATTCGCGCCGCTGTCACGGGCCCCGTCAGCGTGGGCGGTGGCACGATCTCGCCGGTGCTGGTGACTCGCCTGCTCAACGACGTGGGCGACAACCCCGATCAGCTGTCGATCCTGCAGCACGCGCTGAACCGCACCTGGGCATTCTGGGAAAACGAGCCGCGCCCTGGACCGGGCGCGCCGGCCCCGGCGGGTCCGTCCGTAACGACGCTGCCCTCGGGACCGATCGAGCTGCCGCACTACCTGGGCATCGGTGGCATGCAGCGCGCGCTCGACCAGCATGCCGAAAAGGCCTATGGCGAGTTGTCGGATGGGCGCGAGAAACGCATCTGCGAGTTCATCTTCCGCGCTCTCACTGACAAAGGCACCGACCTGCGTGGCATACGCCGGCCAACCCGGCTCGGTTCTCTGTGCGCCATCACGGGGGCCAGCCTGGCTGAGCTGGTTGCGGTGATGGACCGCTTTCGAAAACCCAGCCGTTCGTTCCTCATGCCGCCGCAAGGCGAGACGCTGAACGCGGACTCGGTGATCGACATCTCGCATGAAAGCCTGATGCGTGTGTGGCTGCGCCTTTCGTCCTGGGCCGACAAAGAGGCTGAATCGGCGCGGATGTACCGTCGCGTGAGCGAGACCGCGGCGCTGCACGCTGCGGGCAAGGCCAGCCTGTGGCGCGACCCCGACTTGTCGCTAGCGCTGGACTGGCGCGCCCGCGACCAGCCAACCCCCGCATGGGCCGCGCAGTATCCCGGCACGTTCGAGGCGGCGATGAGTTTCCTCGACGCCAGCCGCGATGCTGTGGCCGCCGAGAAGGTCGAGGCGGAGATCGCCCGCCGCTGGCAAGCCGGGTGGAATCTGCTGCCGATCGCGTTGGTTGCACTACCCTTCATCGTTGCGCAACCGCCTGTCGCCCGGTGGCTCCACGGCATGCTGGTGTCAGCGTACCACCTGGATNNCCGGCCTGCCGGCCTTGGTGGGCTACATCCTGTTGGTGCGTTGTGGAAAGAAGCTGCTCCGGCACCAGGCGCTGCGATCGCTGCAACGCCAGGGCGCGGTGGGGATCGCGGTGAGCGGGGAGCTGGAGCGCCAGGCCCGGCGCGACGCGATTTCGGCGATCGAAGTGCGCGGCGCCAGCTACGCTCTCTTTTGGCGCCGCGCCGTGGCGTATCTGCTCGACTACCTGGCCTGCTTCGTGATCTGGCTGGGTGTCTCCATGGTCATCGCCGTTCTTTTCGCGATTGTGCAGCGGTCAGCGGCAGCGAACGAGGCTACCGAGGGGTCAAACCAGATACTGGGGATGATCACAATGATCTTTTGGGTCGTAGCGCAGTGGCTGTACTGCGCGCTGACGCAGGCATCGCGGCACTGCGCCACACCAGGCATGCGCATTGTCGGCATCTTCATTACCGACCTGGCAGGCCAGCCACTAAGCTTCGGTCGCGCGACGGCGCGCTATTTTGCCAGTTGGCTTTCCTACTGCATGTTGATCGGGTTCCTGATTCAGCCTTTGACCTCGCGGCGCCAAACCTTACACGACAAGGTGAGCGATTCGGTGGTGTGGATCCGGCCGTCCGNNGTCCGTAGCCGAAATAAACGCCCTCTGGGCGTGTCGGGTGTCGAGGGGAGCTGACGATCGATGCCGGGAGGTGCGGCGGAGCGGGCGGATCCGGGCGGAAAACACTGCCCATCGACGGCCATCGGAACGAATTTCGCGTCTCTGGGCAGACGGGTGCCTGTCCAGTGGCGAGCAGACGGGTAGGCGAGAGACGGTCGGAGCGGCGATGGCGAGCTCCGGCTACGTTTGAGCCGCGTCGGGCGGCACTCCGTGGCGGCGGCGACGGGCGCGGCGAAGCCGC
>PMJO01000204.1 GCA_003158455.1 Myxococcales bacterium
ATCCGGAAGTCAGCATAGGACGGACTATGCTGAGCTCAGCATAGACCGTCGATCTGGAGAACGTGAAAATGCGGGTTCAGACGCAAGTCACTGTTGGCGCGCTGGATGACGGTGACCGCGCCGCACTGGCCGTCTGCAATGCCGCGATTCGCCTGCCGCTTGCGATAGTTGGCCGCTATGGTGTCGGTGAAGATGCGCAGGACTTGGCCGAGCAATTCTCCGTCGAAGGCCAACGGTAAACGCAGCGGAAAGGGCATGGTAAGAACAAATTGTCGGAAGGGGACTTCGGGCAGCACGTGGTCGACCAGGGTCAGCGCGCCCGCGTTCATCCGTCTGCCGCCGCAGCTTGGACAGAACCCGCGCCCTTTGCAGCTCCAGCCGACAACGTACCGCTCATGGCAGGTGGGACAGAAGAGTTGGGCCAGACCTCGCGCCAAGATGCCACAGCCGAGAAAGTCGTGCAGCTCGTCGGTCACGAAGCTGGGCAGCGTGTGGCCGTCGGACTTGTCGGTCCACTGCTGCTCGAAGGTCAGCAAGTGCTGCTGGATTACCTGGAAAAGCGCAGTCTTCTCGGGTTCCCGCCGCGCGTAGGTGTATCCGGTCGCAGACTTCGCGCACGCGGCTGCCTCCATAGGAGGATTGTCGGCAAGCGACTGCCCTTGTTGCTTCGCCTACCTGCGTTTCACTCCCGTGGTGGCGAAGACGTGGCCCAGGCCCTATCCGCGCTATGTCGTCTCCGGCCCGCGGGTCATCAGGATCTTGCCGGAACGAACCAGCTCGACCAGGCCGAATGGGCGCAGCAGCGAGATGAAGCTGTCCAGCTTCTCACTGCCGCCGGTAACCCGCAGGATGAGCGAGCCGGTACCGCAGTCCACCACCTTGGCCTTGTAGTGCTCGGCGATTTGCAGGATCTCGGTTCGCTCGCTCACCTCGGCCTGCAGCTTGATGAGCGCGATCTCGGTCTCCACCACCGACTGGCCGGTATGGTCAATGGCGCGTACCACGTCGACCAGCTTGGCCACCTGCCGGATCATCTGTTCCAACGTGTCGGCCGCGCCCCGGCAGGTGATGGTCATGCGCGAAAAGCCGGCGTCGGTGGGATCGGGACTGACCACCAGGCTCTCGATGTTGTAGCCGCGGCGGGCGAACACCAGGGCCACGCGCACCAACACGCCGGGCTGGTTGCGCACCAGCACCGAGATGGTGTGCAGGGGATTGCCTTCCGGAACGGTCACGGCGGCGGCGAGTGCGGTGCTCATGATGTCCTCTTGCTCAAGGTCAATGTCAGATAGGGAAGCGCGGTCATGACGGCTCTCCATCTTCTTCGGCTTCGATGCGCGGTGGATCGATGATCATCTCGCGCAAGCTGGCGCCCGAAGGAATCATGGGGAACACGTTGCCTTCCTTCACCACCTCGGCGTCGATCAGGCATGGGCCATCATCGTATTCCATGGCCGCCTGGAGCACGCGGTCCACGTCAGCGGCCCGGCGCAGGTGCAAACCCTTGGCCCCGTAGGCCTCGGCCAGCTTGACGAAATCGGGATTGCCATCGAGGTCGATACCCGACAGGCGATTGTCGTAGAACAGCTCCTGCCACTGGCGAACCATGCCCAGGTAGTGGTTGTTCATGATGATGACCTTGACCGCCAGCTTGTGCACCACCGCGGTGGCCAGCTCGGACAGGGTCATCTGGAACCCGCCGTCTCCCACGATGGCCCACACCGCCCGCTCGGGATGGCCCAGCTTGGCCCCGATGGCCGCCGGGAAGCCGAAGCCCATGGTCCCGGCGCCGCCCGACGACAACCAGTGACGGTTGCGGGTGGTGCGCAGAAACTGGGCCGCCCACATCTGGTGCTGACCCACATCGGTGGCCACGATCGAGTCGCGCCCGCCCAGCTTGTCCAGCCGGTCCAGGATGTACTGTGGCCGCAGCCCGCCCTTCTTCGGGTAGTGCAGCGGGAACTCCTGGCGCCAGGNNACGTCGGGCGTCAGGATCTTGCCGAACTCGGCCCGGTCGACGTCCACGTGGATCTTGACCGCGTCCCGACAGAACTCGGACAGCTTGCCAGTGATGCGATCATCCCAGCGCGCACCGATAGCCATGATGAGATCACAGTCAGCCACCGCTTTGTTGGCGTAGGCGGTGCCGTGCATGCCCAGCATCCCGAGGTGCAAGGGCTGATCCTCGGGCACCGCGCCCTTGCCAAGCAGGGTGGTGACTACCGGCGCCTGCAGCTTCTCTGCGAGCTGGAGGATGGCCCGGCCCGCGTCGGAAATCACCGCGCCGTGGCCGACGTAGAGCACGGGCCGGCGGCTCTTGCCGAGAAACTGCGCGGCCCGCTTGAGGTCCTGCGCCTCCGCCCGGTGGGGCACGTGATAGCCGGGCAGATCGACGGAATCGACAAAGGGAGCCTCACAAGGGCCGGCCGCCAGATCCTTGGGCAGGTCGATCAGCACTGGACCGGGCCGGCCAGTGGTGGCGATGTAGAAAGCCTCCTTGATGACGCGCGGGATGTCAGCGGCCTGGCGCACGAGATAGCTGTGCTTGACCACGGGATAGGTGATTCCGGTGACGTCTGCTTCCTGGAAGGCGTCCTTGCCCAGAAGCGAGCGCACCACCTGCGCGGTGATCACCACCATGGGCACCGAGTCCATGAGCGCGGTGTAGAGCCCAGTGATGGTGTTGGTGGCGCCCGGGCCCGAGGTGACCAGAACCACGCCGGGCTTGCCCGTGGCGCGCGCATAGCCGTCGGCCATGTGGGTCGCGCCCTGCTCGTGGCGAACCCGGACCAGCTTGATCTTCGACCCGATGAGAGCGTCGAAGAGCGGGATGGCGGCGCCGCCCGGCAAGCCGAAGATGATCTCCACGCCTTCGCGTTCCAGGCACTGCACGACCTTTTCGCCGCCGGTCGGGATCTTCTCCCGCGCTTGGGCTGCGTCCGCCGCCTTGCCGCGAAGTTGCGCCTTCGGGCGCGACTTTGTCTTCCTTTTAGCTGCCGTCTTTGCCATCTTTGCCTTTTCTCTGATAAATCGTCAGATTCCGATCTCACATCTTTCGAAACATGATGATTATGAGACCAACTTGTATCACATCCAGGCCTTTCCGCCACAAAGATTAACATTTCTGACCGCACACCGCATGGCTCCCTGGCCGCACAAGACCTATGCTCCGCGATGTGCGCGGTGATAGCGCGGGGGCCGAGGGGAGTCGCTTGACCCCGGCAGGCGCGGGCCGAAATACTTTGTGTATGAAACGTATCAGTCTTCTGCTTGATGAGCGGTTGCTTGAACAAGCGACCAGGCTTGCCGGACAGAAGACCTACTCGCGAACCGTGCGACTCGCGCTGGAGGACTTCGTGAGAAGGATGCGGGCACGGCAGATCCTCTCGCTGCGTGGCAGTGGTGCATGGCGAGGCGAGCTCGGGGCCATGCGTGACGAGTGCGTTCCTCGCCGGACGCACAAAGCGGGCGGTCGCGCCGTATGACCTTCGCGTGCACGTCAGTCTGAACGATCTGGTCGTGCTTCACCATGACCGCGACTACTCCGCCCTGGCCCGAGTCTCGCCGCTGCGCCAGCGATCCCTCGGAAGTCCACGTAGTTCGTAGCGGTCGCCACCGAACTCTCTATTCCACTGTCACGCTCTTCGCCAAGTTGCGCGGTTGATCGACGTCGTTCCCGCGCGCCAAGGCCACTGCGTAGGCCAGCATCTGCAGGGGCAGCACGGTCAGCATGGGCTGCAGCAGCGGCGGCGCATCGGGAACCCACAGCACGTCTTCGCACTGCTGCAGAATCGCCGTGTCGCCCTTGGTGGCCACCGCGATGACCTGGCCATCGCGGGCACGCACCTCAGCTAGGTTGGACAGCACCTTGTCATAGCCCTTGCCCCGCGGCGCGATGATCACCACCGGCAACCCAT
Source organism: Myxococcales bacterium (assembly GCA_003158455.1). Lineage (GTDB taxonomy): Bacteria > Myxococcota_A > Polyangia > Fen-1088 > Fen-1088 > Fen-1137. The sequence goes on from PMJO01000204.1 coordinate 3,918, forward strand.
CGCCGATGAGCGCGATGGGCCCGTGTTTCATCTCGCCAGCGGCGTAGCCCTCGGCATGGATGTACGAGATCTCCTTCAGCTTGAGCGCGCCCTCAAGCGCGATGGGGTAGTTGGGGCCACGCCCCAGGAAAAGGAAGTCGCGCACATTCTTGTACTTGCGGGCCAGATCCTTCAGGTCGCCGCATTCCTTGAGCGTATCGCTCATCTTCTGCGGTATGTGCATCAGCTCGCTCACCAGTTCCGTGGCTGCCACCCCAGCCAGGGCGCCGTTGCGTCGGCCCAAGTGAATGGCCAGCAGAGCCAACGCCGCGAGCTGGGCGGTGAAGCACTTGGTGGACGCGACGCCGATCTCGGGGCCGGCGTGGGTGTACAGCACCAGGTCCGAGACGCGCGCAATCGCGGAATCGACCACATTGCAGATGGCGAAGGTGCGCGCCCCCCGCGCCCGCGCCTCCTTGACTGCCGCCAGGGTGTCGGCGGTCTCCCCGCTCTGGGAAATGCCCACCACCAGATCCTTCGATCCGACCACCGGCTCCCGATAGCGGAACTCGCTGGCAAGATCCACTTCGCAGGCAATGCGGGCGACGTTCTCGATGAGAAACTTGCCCACCAGGCCGGCGTGATACGAGGTCCCGCAGGCCAGGATGACCACACGGCCGGGCAGCGGCGTCACCTCTTGCTCCTCCAGGATGGCGTCATTGCTATCGGGCAGCAGGCGTCCCCGCAAAGTGTCGGTCACCGCGCGCGGCTGCTCATAGATTTCCTTCAGCATGAAGTGCGGATAGCCGGCCTTCTCCGCCTGCGCCGCGGTCCAGGTCACGGTGCGCGGCTTGCGCACCACCACGTTTCCGTCGAGATCGGTGATGCGCGCGCCAGACCGGTCCAGCTCAACCACGTCGCCGTCCTCGAGGAACAGCATGTCGCGGGTTTGTTCCAAGATGGCAGGTGCGTCCGAGGCGAGGAACACCTCGCCCTGGCCGATGCCCACCACCAGCGGGGATGCATTCTTCGCCGCAACCAGGACACCCGGGGCGTGGTCAGAAAGCACCGCGATGGCGTAGGCCCCCGTCACCTGGCGCAGGGCTGTCCGCACCGCCTCGACCAGCGAAGCTGCGCCCGCCTGCGCAGCCTCGTCGATCAGGTGAGCCAACACCTCGGTGTCGGTCTGCGAAGAGAAATGACGACCCAGGGCGGTGAGCCGCTCGCGCAGCTCGACGTAGTTTTCGACGATCCCGTTGTGCACGACGGATATGGGGCCGGCTTTGTGGGGGTGGGCGTTCTCGTCGGAAGGTCGGCCGTGGGTCGCCCAGCGCGTGTGTCCTATTCCGTACCCGCCCACTGGACACTTCTCGGCCAGTAGCTTCTCCAGGGCCGCCAGCTTGCCCTGGCAACGCACCAGATGGGCCTGCCCGCCGTTGCCCACGGCGATCCCGGCCGAGTCGTAGCCACGGTACTCCAGCCGGCGCAACCCGGCCAGCAGAATGGGCGTCGCTTCACGTGCTCCTACATAGCCAACGATTCCACACATAGGTTTATCCTATATTCATCTACCTAGACGACTTGCACGACGCCAAAATTCTTTTGTTTCGGCCTCCCGCCCCGGGAAAACGCTGAGAAAGGTGACCCGCGCCGGCCCGAGGGCGAGCCGCGCAGGGCACGAGTCTCTACCGTCTGCGGCACGCGCTGCGGCCAAGGCTGTCCCCGGCAGAACACCTTTTCCCTGCCCACGCAAGTGCTTTCCTTGCCACCTGGGTCGACAGACTTGGCTTCGCCGGACTTCAGATGCAATACTCATGGGGGATGGATGACTTTCACTGCTCCTTCTGCCAGAAGCGCCGGCGCGAGGTGCGGAAGCTTATATCAGGCCCGCGGGTCTTCATCTGC
>PMJO01000255.1 GCA_003158455.1 Myxococcales bacterium
TGTATTCGTCAAAATGCTGTTCGCACACCGCGCGCTGGGCGAAGGCCAGCGCAAGCGCCAAGTTCGCGCGCGCCGGCTCGGATAGCGACTCGCCCAGTTCACCGAAACGGTAACCTCGGATGCCGAGGGTGTAGGCTTTCACCTGCGCACCGAACATCTCGCGCGCCAGGCCAACCACTTGGCCGGGGGTGGCGCTGTGGCTGGAGAAGCTCAACTCGCGACTGGCTTGCACGTGGTCGAACCAAAATGGCTCCGGCCCGCTGGCGTCGGCGTCGACAAAAACCACCACGTCATACTTGGCCAAAGTAGCCGCATCCTCGACCGCAAGCTGATAGTCCGACTCGCAGTCCAGGCGGTCCGCGCCCAACGTCTCCAGCGCAGCCACCAGCGCCGGCCCCAGTCCATCGTCGCCACGGCCAGGGTTGCCGTAGCCATAGACCAGGATGTGTGGCCCGTCGTGGTTCATCCCCGGCTCTTCTGACTGAGAACCTTGCCCTCGGCGTCCACCACGCTCACCTCGAGCGCCATCTGCCCGAGCGCATGGGTCGCGCAGGACAGGCAGGGATCGTAGGCGCGGATGGCCACCTCGATGCGATTGAGCAGCCCCTCCGTGATCTCCACTCCCGACAGGTGATCCTGCGCCACCTTGCTCACGGCGCGGTTCATCGGCTCGTTGTTGTGGGTGGTAGAGACAATCAGGTTGCCCATCACCACCTGGTCGTTCTTGTCGACCCGGTAGTGATGGAAGAGGGTTCCGCGCGGCGCCTCGATCAGCCCCACGCCCTCCTCGCGGCGCTCGCCCTTGACCACCAGATCGCTACCCTGCAAGTCCTTGTCATTGAGCAGAGCCTGGATCTTCTCGATCGAGTGCAACAACTCGATCATGCGCGCCCAGTGATAGGCCATGGTGACGTTGTTGGGTTTGCCGCCGGTGACCGCGCGGAATTCCTTGCGCGCCGATTCCGCGGCCGGAGTGTCGATGAAATCCGCCGTGTTCAAGCGAGCGAGAGGCCCCACCCGGTACCAACCCGACTCCGGCCCCAGCTTCTTGATGAAGGGGAACTTCATGTACGACCAGTCGCGCACGTCCTCGGCGATTAAGTCCACATACTTCTGATAGTCGACCTGATCGAATATCTTCTTGCCCTGGGCGTCCACCGCGCGCAGGTTGCCGTGATACAGGTCCATGGCGCCGTCGGCACGCACCAGGGAAAGGTGGTTGGAATCGAACGAGCCAAAAGGCAGCAGTTCCTTCAGGTGGGCCGTGGTGTACTCGCGCGCGATCTTCACCGCGGAATTCGCCCAGGTCATCTGCTGGCCCAGATCCTTGAGAAAGACATCGCGCTCGGCCAAGCTCAGGTTCTTGTTGACCCCGCCCGGGATGGCGCCGGTGCCGTGGATCTTCTTGCCCGCAGTGGCCTTGATGATCTCCTGGCCATACTTGCGCATCATTACGGCCTGTACGGCCAGCTCGGGATACTTGGCCGCCACGCCAATGACGTTGCGGATCGCGGGATCGGCATCGAACCCGAAAAGCAGATCGGGCGACGCCAGGTGGAAGAAGTGCAGCGCGTGCGACTGGTACATCTGCCCGTAGTGCATCAGGCGGCGCAGCTTTTCCGCGGTGGGTGTCAGCTTCTCCCCGCCCACGATGCGATCCATCGCCTTGGCCGCAGCCAGGTGGTGACTGACCGGGCAGATGCCGCACAACCGCTGGACGAGAACCGGGATTTCCCAGAAAAGCCGGCCCTGCACGAACCGCTCGAAGCCGCGAAACTCCACCACGTGCAGACGGGCCTGCACGACCTTGCCGCTCTCGTCGAGCAGGATGGTGACTTTTCCGTGACCCTCGACGCGGGTAACGGGCTCGATGACCACTCGTTTGATGACGCTCACGTCACACTCCTTGGTACGGTTCAATCGTACTTGATGAGCCCGTAGGGCAATTTCACCGGCTTGCCAGTCAGCAACGCCACCAACGATTCCCACAGGGTGTCCGCCGAGGGCGGGCAGCCGGGTAGGAAATAGTCGATCTTCACCACCTCGTGACAGGGATACACCTTGTCGAGAAGCAGCGGAATCTCGGGGTCGTTGGGAATCTTCTGGCTGGGNNCCGTTGCGCATGGCCGGCAAGCCGCCCATGGTCGCGCACTCGCCGATGACCAGCAGGGTGTCGCAGTGCTGGCGGTACTTCTGCAGAACGTGCACGTTCTCTTCGTTGCAGCAGCCGCCCTCGATGATTCCCAGCGCGCAGCGACCGGTGAACTCCTTGATGTCGTTGATGGGCGACTTGTCGAAGTCCACCAGTTCGATCAGCTTCAGGATGCGCTCGTCGATGTCGAGCAAGGACATGTGGCAGCCGAAGCAGCCGGCCAGGGAAATCGTCGCAACTTTGGGCTTGGCGGTCATCGTCCGCCTCCTGCCTGCGCTCGCGCGGAGCCGCTCTCGATGTCCGTCCCGATGGGTTTAGTGTCGTACATCCGTTGCCCGATCGGGATCGCGTAGCCCACCCGCTTCTTCATCAATGATCCCACCGGGCAGGCCTCGCTGGCCATGTCGGTGACCGCCGCGTCGGTGCCGACCAGCCCGTTGGCTGCGTTGGCGGCGATGTGCTTGTCCGCGCCGCGGCCCACGAAGCCGTACACATTCTTGCCGTCCAGCTCTTGCGAGGCCCGCACGCAACGCGCGCACAGGATGCAGCGATTCCGATCGAGGAACAGGTCGGGGTGGCTGGCGTCCACGTCGCGCACCGGGAAGAAATACGGGTACTGTGGCGCCAGCATGCCCAGACGATAGCCCATGGCCTGCAGCTCACAGTTGCCGCTCTTCTCGCAGAAGGGACAGAAGTGGTTGCCCTCGACGAACAGCATCTCGATCAGCTCGCGGCGCATGGCGCGCAGGCCCTCGGTGTCGTTCTCGACCACGATGCCCTCTGCGATGGGCTGGATGCACGCCGCCTGCGGCCGGCCGTTGACCAGCACGGTACACACGCGGCAGCTTCCCCAAGCCGTCAAGCCGCGTTTGGCGCACAGATGAGGAATGTAGATACTGGCCATCGCCGCGGCCTGCAGAATGCTCTGGCCGGCCTGGCCGCGCACTTCCGTGCCGTCGATGGTGAAGGTGATTTCGCCGCTCATGTTGTCCCTTTCACTTCCCGAAATAGACCGACCGGCGCTGCGCCAGCGACTCAGCCATCGCCACCGCAGCGGCGCCGTCGAAGCTGGGCAGCAGATCCGCCGGGCGGGTCTGCACCCGTCGGTCGTACTCGGACCGGAAGGATCGCAGGGTGGTCAGCACCGGCTGAGCCGAGGTTTGCCCCAGACCGCAACGGCTGGTGGCCTTCACCGTCTCGCCCAGTTTCTGCAGATACGCGAGGTCCTCGGGACTTCCCTTGCCGTCGGCCACCTGGCCCAAGCGCTCGCGCAGCAGGCGGTTGCCTACCCGGCAGGGCGTGCAGTAGCCGCAGCTTTCTTCGCAGAAGAAGTCCATGAAGGCCTTGGCCACCCGCAGTACATCGCGCTGCTTGTTGAAGATCATCACCGCGCCGCCGGTGGCCAGGTCGTCGAAGCGCAAGGTGCGGCCGAAGTCTTTCGGGCCGATCATCTGCCCAGAAGCGCCGCCCACCTGCACCGCCGCTGTCTCTTGCGCGCCCGCCATATTGAGCAGGTCGCTGACCCTGACACCGAAGGGCAGTTCGTACACCCCCGGCCGGTCGCAGTCACCGGAAACGCTGTACAGCTTGGTGCCCGTGCTGTCGTTGGTACCGATCGAGCTGAACCAGCCCGGCCCGTTTTCCAGAATGCGGGCCACACAACAGAAAGTTTCCACGTTGTTGATGACCGTCGGCCGCCCCATGTAGCCGGACTGGGCCGGGAACGGCGGCCGATTCTTGGGATCGCCGCGCTTGCCTTCGCACGAGCTGAGCAGCGCGGTCTCTTCGCCGCAGATGTAGGCGCCGGCGCCCAACTGGATGCGGATGTCGAAATCGAACCCTTGCTTGCCCAGAATGTTGCGGCCGAGCAGGCCCGCCTCGCGGCGTTCCTTGAGCAGGCTTTCCAGAAAAGCGAGCAGATAGGCGTATTCGCCGCGCAGGTAGACGATTCCGGTGGCCGCGCCCACGCCGTAACCGGCGATGGTCATACCCTCGAAGACCAGGTCCGCCGCTTCGGTGAGGATCACGCGATCCTTGAACGTGCCCGGCTCGCCCTCGTCGGCGTTGCACACCACGATCTTGTTCTCGCCCGTCGCCGCGCGCGCGAACTCCCACTTCATGCCGGTAGGGAAGCCCGCGCCCCCGCGTCCACGCAGGCGCGAAACCTTGATGCTCTTGATGACCTCGGTGGCGCTTTCCGCCAGGGCCTTGCGCAAAGCCGTGCCGCGGACCAAGGGTGCGAAGATCACCGGACCGCGCTCGCGCAGGTTGTTCCTGACCACGGCACGCACCAGGGGATGACTGTTGTTGCCATTGCCCAGGGTGAGCTTCATGTGCTCGACGTCGCCGCTTGCGCGCACGGACTCGACCAGCTCGCGCGCCCGATCGCTCGACAGATTGGTGACAACCTTGTCATTGATCAGCGCAGCCGGGGCCTGGTCGCACATGCCGATGCAGGGCGTGTGTTCAAGGGTGAAGAGGCCATCGGCGGTGGTCGCACCGAAATCGATCCCCAGCTCTTCGCGAAAGGCCCGTCCCACGCGTTCTGCACCGTGCATCTGATCGATGATGTCGTTGCACAGGCGAATGACGAACCTACCGCGCGGCCTAGGCGAGAAGAACGCGTAGAACGACAGCGTGCTCTCGACCTCCACCCGCGGCAACGATACCGCCCGCGCGATGGCATCCACCGCTTCGCCCGACACACTGCCCAGCCGTCGATGCGCCTCGAGCAGGATGTCCATCAGCCGCGTCCGGTCGTTGGCAAACCGTCCACAGATCCCCCGGATGACGCTTTCCTGAGTCTCGGCCATGTTGTCCTTCATCTTCGCTTGTCTGTACAACCTGATCGGTCGCCGCCCCAGTGAAGAAGTCCTACCGCACGCACGATCCTACTCCGCCTCCTATATAGAAAGATCGCTTCCATTTCAAGCCCTGATATGGGAACCCTGAAAGGGTTCCCATGCCCTCCCGCGCTGGTGCGCGGCGAGCAACGAGGGCGCGAGCGAAGCGCGCGGGTCGGGCGGGGTGGGCTGTCCGTCCCGAAGCCCCCTGGGGGAGCTCGCCGGCTCCCCACGCGACTGACGCCAGCGAGGCTCCGCCGCAGAAAAGCGAGGCTAGAATGGGGCCATGGCAACTCCTGACCCGGCCGCGCCCTGCCCTGCTGATTTCGTCGTCGTGTTGATGACCGCGCCCGACGCTGACGTGGCGAGCCGCATCTCCAATAAATTGGTCGATGAGAGGCTTGTCGCCTGCGTGAATATTCTGCCCGGCCTTCGCTCCATCTATCGATGGGAAGGCAAGCGGTGCGACGAGGCCGAGGTGCTGTGTGTGATGAAGACGCGGCTGGGTTTGTTTTCCGCGCTTCGCGACCGTATCGCCGCGCTTCATCCCTATCAGGTTCCCGAGATCATCGCCCTGCCCCTCTGCGCCGGCAGCGCGCCGTACCTCGATTGGATTCGCGAATCCACAAAACCGGACTAGGGTTGTGGTCGTGATCGCGTGACGGTGCCTAGCGCAGGCGGAATTCCATGACCCACTTGCGCCGCACCGTCACTGGATGACCGGAGCGCCGGGCCGGCGAAAACTGATACGCGAGCACCCCTCGTGCGGCGGCCTGCTCAAGCCCGTAGCCGGGGTGGGAAAGTGCGCGTGCGGTGAGAACCCGTCCGTCCTTTCCGACAACGATCTCGAGTTCCACGTCGGCCTCAACCTCAGCTTGCCGCGCGGCCAGCGGATACGGGAACGCCGGCTTGGACAGCACCCGCGTGGGCTGGTCCGCCGCGTGTTCAGAAAGAACGCTCTCGCCACCGTTGTTGTCTCGCGCCGAGGGTCCGGCAGAGCCAGGCAAGCCATTCTCCTCGCGACGGACAATCGCGGTTTCCGACGAGAGAACGAAGCGCGCCGGCTCCGCGGCCGGGGCAACGGTTGCCACCAGGTTTCCAGGTGACGCTGATGCCTCTTCTGGCGACTGCTTCTGACCGCGAATCCGCGGCGCCGCCGACGCAGAGGCGTGCAGCAGCGAGCGTGGCCTGCTGGGGTTGCGAGCGCCCGTGGCATGGGCGGGCGACAATGTCTCCCTCGGCAAGTCCAAAGCGGCAGGTGCACTATCTGCGGGCGCGATATCGACGTTCACCAGATCGATCGTCTCGCGCGATTCCCCATCATGCGCCGGCATCACCCTGGGCAGAACCACCGCCACCACCGTGACCAACGCCAGATGGGCGCCCAGCGAAATGCCCGCAGCCACGGCCGGAGCTCCGGCCCCCGCGGCAAGGCCGAAACCCGGCGGCGCCGGATGCCAGCGAGACCATTGAATGACCCTAGTCAGCAATCGCGAAACTCGTAGCACGTTTCTCACGTTCATGCTATCGGATTCCGATGCCACGCTGGCTATCCGCCGGCCTGCTTTTCTTGCTGACCGCGCTGGCGGCCGCGCCGCGCGCGGCGCAGGCCGACCAGGGTGCGGACGGCGGGCTTACCCCGGCTGAAGTTCTGTGCCCGCCCCTACTCAAGACCCGGGCCGATGCGGTCTATCCGCCCGCTGCCCTGGCCGGCCGGCAAGAGGGTACCGTGGGGTTGGAACTACACCTGGACGACGAGGGGCACGTGCTCGACGCCAAGGTCGCGTCGCCCGCCGGGCAAGGCTTTGACGAAGCCGCGCTCGCAGCCGCCCGCCAGTTCCAGTTCGAGCCTGCCAGGCGAAACGGCATGCCCATTCCCGCCAGGGTCGATTTCTCCTACGAATTCCGCCTTCCTTCTCCGCCCGCCCCGCTTGCTCCACCCCCGCCTCCGTCTCCGCCACCGTCTGACCACGTCGCAGAGGAGTCTTCCCCGGCGGAGTCCACCCTGGTCCTTGCTTCCCGACCCATCAGCGCCGCCTCCTCTTTTGCCGCGCAGGAACGCGACTTCAATTTGCGCCCTATCGCCAGCGTGCAGGACATATTGCGCGTCACCCCCGGTCTGCTGACGGTCCAGCACTCGGGCGGCGGCAAGGCGAATCAGTATTTCTTGCGTGGATTCGACGCGGATCACGGCACCGATCTGGCGCTTTCCATCGACGGCATGCCGATCAATCTGGTCACACACGCCCACGGCCAGGGCTATGCCGACACGAATTTCATCATTCCCGAAGTCGTCGAGCGAGTGGAGATTACCAAGGGCCCCTACTTCGCTAGCCAGGGCGACTTTGCCACCGCCGGGGCAGTGAACATGGTTTCGCGCGACGATTTTGAACACAGCTCGGCCGGCGCGGGATTCGTGGACTCGCCCGGGCATGGTGAGGCCGGGTATCGCGCCCTGGCCATTGCCAGCCCCAAGTTCGATCAGGTCAAGGTGAGCTTCGCCGCCGAGATCGGACGCACCAACGGCCCCTTCGACCACCCCGACGCGTGGGACAGGTACAAATTGTGGAACAAAGTCACCGTGCCATTCGGTGCCGCGTCGTCCGTGACGGTGGGCGAGATGAGCTACGCGGGGAACTGGAACGGATCCGGCCAGATTCCTGCCCGGGCGGTCGAGGAGGGACTGATTGGGCGTTTCGGCTCCCTCGATCCCAGCGAGGGCGGCAACACCGCCCGGCATCAAATCTTCGCAGCTTTGCGGCTGCGCCCCACCGAATCGAGTGAGCTGCGCGCGCTGGTCTACGCCGCCAGCTACCGCTTCAATCTCTTCTCAGATTTCACGCTCTGGCTCGACGATCCGGTCAACGGCGACGAGATCGAGCAAATCGATCGCCGGGTCATCTATGGCGGCAGGGTCAGCTATCGCGTCGTGCACCGCCTCGGCGCGGTGGCGTTCGACACCACCATCGGCGGGGAAACCCGCAATGACGACATCCACCTGGAACTGTGGCACACCAAGCTGCGCCAACAACTCACGCCGGTGCGCAACGATGACGTCCACGAAAGTTTCGTGGCCGCCTTCATCAACGAGGAGATCACGCCTGCCCAGTGGCTGCGCCTCGATCTCGGCGGGCGGGTTGACCTGTTGTCGTTTGCGGTCGACAGCCATTTGGACAACGGCGGCGTCGGGGCGGCCCATCAGTGGAGCCCGAAGACAAGTTTGGTGGTGAGCCCCATCGCGTCCCGCAGCGCCACCCTGGACCTGTATGTCAATTACGGTCATGGCTTCCATTCCAACGACGTGCGCGGAGCTTTCGCGCAACCCTCGGTCACGCCGCTTACCCGCGCGAAGGGCGAAGAGATCGGCACGCGCGCGCGCCTGTGGGGCCGTTGGGATCTGGCGGCAGCGCTGTGGCAACTCGACCTCGACAATGAAACCGTTTGGGACGGTGACAATGGCACCACCGCAGTCAGCGGCGCCACCACTCGCAGGGGCGTCGAGTTCGAAACCCGCTACCAACTGACGTCCTGGCTGACCGCAGATCTGGACCTGACCTACACCCATTCGCAATTCAGCAAAGACAACGAAAACGGCGGTGGTCTGGCCTTGGCCCCCAAGACCACCTGGGCCGGGGGCCTGTCAGCGCGCCACGCGCTGTGGATGGGCATGGCCCGCGCCGGCCTGCGCTTCTTCGGCATTGGGGATCGGCCGGCCACTGATGACGGCGCCCTGGTTGCGCCCGGATTCACCGAGGTGGATCTGCACCTCGGCTACCGCCACCGCTGGTTCGATGTCGCTTTCGACGTGGAGAACTTGTTCGACCAGGCATTTCGCTCGGCGCAATTCGCCACCACCAGCCGCCTATCCAACGAGCCGGCGAAAGGTACGCCCGTTCCGGCTGGCACCTCTTGCGGCAGCAGCGGCCGCCTGGCCCCGAATCCGTCGGGTGGCCCGGCGAACGGAATCTTCTACGGCTGCCAAGATGTCGACTACACGCCCGCCTATCCGCTCACGCTGCGGTTGTTTGTCACCCTCTTTCTCGACTGATTGCATGCAACTTCCCTAGGAGGCCTCATGCTCGAACGCGTCGGAATCTCGCTGGAAGACTCGTTGCTGACCCAATTCGACCGTCTCATCAAACGGCGCGGCTACGCCAATCGCTCCGAGGCCATCCGCGATTTGATTCGTGAACAGATGGTGCAGCAGGAATGGGCCGAGCACGGCAAAGACAACACGGAACGGGTCGCGGTCGTGATGCTGGTCTACGACCACGATTCATCCAGCTTGGCGCAGAAGCTCACCCACATTCAGCACGAGCACCACGGCACGGTGGTCTCTGCCCTGCACGTGCACCTCGACCCGCACAATTGCCTGGAAGTCCTGATTCTCCGCGGCGACGCCAGCGAGATTCTTTCCATGGGCGAAAACTTGGTCAGCGCCAAGGGCGTCAAATTCGGCAAGGTCGTGCCCGCCACCACCGGCCGCAATCTGCGCTAGCAAAGGGTACAGGCAACCGTGATACACTGATTAAACTCACCGGGAGGCCCCATGTCGAAGCCGCATTTCCCCACGGTCGTCCTGTTTCTGACCGGAGTCGGCCTTGCCTGCAGCGACGGTTCCACCGGCAGCATCTCTTTTGCAGAGCTGCCCGCCCAATATGCCAAGGCCGTCTGTACCGCGTATCAGAACTGCCTTGGCCCTATTCTCCCCCTGTTTCTCAACGGCTCGGACTGCGTGGATTTGACCACTCAGCGCCTGGAGAATGGAACCTTCGGGTTGATCCCGCAGAAGATCACGGCCGGCACAGTCAAATACGACGGCACCAAGGCGCAGGCCTGTCTGAATGTCATCAGCAAACTCACTTGCGATGGGCTGCTCACGCGCGACCAACCAGAATGCTTGGCCGCGATCGATGGCACGGTGGCTCTGGGTGGCGACTGTGATCTCAACGAGGAGTGCAAGGGAAGCGCGATCTGTCAATCGCGCACCGGGACCTGTCCCGGCCAATGTGTCGCCCGGTTCAGTGCGGGGCAAGCTTGCTCGGCCGACGGCGATTGCGACGATGGGCTGCAATGCTCCAGCGAGACCAAGCTGTGCGTGAAGCCGGCCGCCGCTGGCGAAAACTGCGAATATGGATCGCCACCCTGTGGCCCCGGCCTACTTTGCTTGGGCAAGGACGACAGCAAGAAGACCCCAGGCGTATGCCGCAACGCCACCGACGCCATGAGCTCCCCTGCCGGCACCGCTTGCGATCCGGTCGCGGGAATTCTCTGCACGCCAGGGGTTTCCTGCGTCGCGGACCACATCGATCTGGTTGCGACGAAGATCGTTTGGACGTGCGTCGAGACCGGCACCTACCCGGCCGGCGGCGCGTGCAAGCCCGGGATCCCCGAAGCGTGCTCGACCGACAACTACTGTCTGACCGGCACCGGACTTGCGGCGCTCGCTGGCACTTGCACCGTGATTCCCGACGCCAAGCAGCCTTGTGGCACCGGATTCGGCGCCCAGTGCCAGACCGGAGCGGTCTGCGTTGCGGGGCTCTGTCAGAACTACGCCGCAAACGGGGTTAGCTGCACCGGGGATGACATGTGCTACAGCGGTTACTGCGGCGCCACCGGCGGGTGCCAGCCACCGTTGCCGTGCACGCCGGCTCACTAGGATTGCGGATCACAGCACAAAGGGAATGATCGCTTTTCGTGACTGTGGATAGTCGGCGAAGGTCTTGCGGTACCAGGCGTGGTGTTTGAGCGCACGTGGCACCAGGTTGGCCGCGGTCCACAGTGCAAAAACCAAACCCGGCAATGAGAGTGTGGCGATGGCCCATCCCGTCCACTCGATCATTTCGCCAAGATAATTGGGGCAAGACACGAGCCGAAAGAACAGGCCACGGGGAACCACATAGGCGCCGTTTGCCTGCCGACGCAGGTGGCGCAGCTCGCGGTCCGCGAGCACGTGGGTCAAGAACCCGGCCGCGAACAGGCACAAGCCGATGAGAAAGGGAGCGCTCCACAGCCAGGCCGCCGGCCGCGCGGGCGAAAGGCTGAACAGCCAGCGACCATTCAGGTAGGCGTTGATCACGTTGAAGAATGCGCCTGAGCCAATCACGACGAGGGGCATAGGTTTGCTGGTGGACGGGAGCAGAAACGCGAACACGAAGGTGCGGTAGACGTAGTGTCCGAGCCAGAGTGCCAGAGCTGCCAACGCCGCCGGGTTCGTGCGCCGATCGCCGAGAACGAACATGACGGTCATGAGCAACGGCGACGCCACCTCCATCAGGACCCAGGCCAAGCGCGCGTTGACCACAGGTCCCCACCCGGGCCGGCCGTGGCGTCCGTAGGGCGCGGGCCGCAATAGTAGGTAGGGCACCACCGCCAGCGCTACGGCCACCCAGGCACAAAGCAGCCAACCGTACAGCTTCGCCTCGCTCATGCCAACTTCCCGGCCTGCTTGAACCATTCGTATGTGTCGCGCAGGGTTTCTTCCAGCGGTCGCGGGTTGTGCCCCAATTCGGCGTTGGCGCAGGCGTGACTGATCTGGCGATGATTGCGCAGCACGCGCAGCGAATCCGAGGTGAACAAAGGCCGCCGCCGCCGAAGCCGCGCCCAAGTGGAGGCGAACGGCGCCGCCGCACGCGCCAGCCACATGGGGGCGACCAAGCGCGGGATCTTGGCGCCCGATACTCGGGCCCAGAGCTGGGCCAGCTCGACCAACGACAGCCAGCGGCCAGAAAGCAGGTAGTGCTCACCCTTGCGACCACGACATTCTGCCGCCAAGGCCGAGACGACCACGTCGCGCACGTCAACCCAGTCGAAGCCGGCGCCGCCCACCAGGGCGGGGAAACGGCCGCGCGCAAGGTCGAGCAGCACCTCGCCCATGGCCGAGGGCATGAAATCATACGGGCCGATCACCGAAGACGGGTTCACGATGACCGCGTCCAGGCCGCGCGCCACCGCCGCCACCACCATGCGTTCCGCTTCGGCCTTGGTACGGTCATATACCAGCGTACGCGGCTGGTTCTTCGCCAAGGGGCGCGACTCGTCGATCACGCCGTCGACCGGGTCGGCGGAAAAGGCATGGATGGAACTGAAGTGGACCAAGCGCTGCACGCCCAAGGCCAAGCATGCCTCGACCACGTTGCGTGTGCCGCCCAGGTTCACCGCCTCCACTGGCCCGGGTGGATCCCAACCCACCGAGATGCGCGCTGCCAGGTGATACACGATCTGCGCGCCGGCCAAGGCGCGGCGGCACGCCTCCACGTCGGTCACGTCGCAGCGGACCAACTCTACCGGCAGGCCGTCGATCCCGGCCGTGTGATCGCGCACCAGCGCGCGTACCCGCCGGCCTTGCGCGAGCAGGCCGCGCACCAGATTGGCGCCTATGTGGCCGGCAGCGCCGGTGACCGCTACGAGTCCGGTGGAATTCCCTTGTGGGTTCACTGCTCCTCCGGCCCGCAGGCTACACCAGGTGCGGCCCGCTGCGCGCCTGGATTATTCACGATGAAACCGGGCGGGGGCGCCATCGGCACAGCCGGCTAGTGGTAGAATCTCTGCGTTTTCCGTCATGAAGGCCTGTGTCTTGTCTGCTCCCGCCCCGGTTTCGACGCTGCCGCTGCGGTTGCGCGAGATGCCCTCGCCTGCCCTGTCGGCGGATGAGGTGCCCATTGCCGTCTCGGCCTGCGCCATCTGTCGCACCGACTTGCATGTGGTCGAGGGCGAGTTGCCGACACGGCGCTCGCCGGTGATTCCCGGACACCAAGTAGTGGGACGGGTGACTGAGCTGGGCGCGGGTGTGACTGGGTTTTCGCTGGGGCAGCGGGTGGGCGTGGCCTGGCTACATCGCACCTGCGGCACTTGTCGATTCTGTCGCAGCGGGCGCGAGAACCTGTGCGAATCGGCTGATTTCACCGGCTGGACGGTTGACGGCGGCTTCGCCACCGAGATCAAGACGCCGGCCGCGTTCACCTATCCACTGCCCGACGACCTTTCCGACCTGGCTGCGGCGCCGCTCTTGTGCGCGGGAATCATCGGCTATCGCGCGCTCAAGCTCACTGGCATCACCGCCTGGGCCGGTACGCGCATCGGCCTCTACGGCTTCGGTGCCGCTGGCCACATCGCCATTCAGGTGGCGCGCGGACGCGGCGCCGACGTGTACGTGTGCACGCGCGATCGCGAGCGACACCAGGCCCTGGCGTCCGAGCTGGGCGCAGCCTGGGTGGGTGACACCGTGGAGCAGCCCCCGGTCCGCCTGGACGCAGCCATCATCTTCGCACCCGCGGGCGAGATCGTGCCACCAGCTCTGACCGCGCTGGATCCGGGCGGCACGCTGGTTCTGGGCGGTATCCACATGTCGCCCATCCCGAGTTTTCCCTATGACCTCATCTACCGCGAGCGCACGCTCCGCTCGGTGGCCAACAACACCCGCGCTGACGGTCGCGAGTTTCTCGCCGAAGCCGCGCGCCTGCGCGTGCGCACCCACGTGCAAAGCTTCCCCCTGGCCGAGGCCAACCAGGCACTCATCGCGCTCAAGCACGACGCCATCCGGGGCGCGGGTGTGTTGGTCCATGCCTTGCAGTCTTGATGGATCGTAAACAGGTCGATGGCACCGCACTGGCAGATGGACTGCGGTAGACTGCGCAGGATGCCCCACAGCGCAGATTTGACGAGGGAGAATGAACGCCTGGCGGCTCAGGTTCAGGCGCTGTCGGGCGACATGTCCGGCGCGAGGCCGCCCCCTGGCGCGATGCCTCGCCCGAGCAGCGAGTCGCCGCGACCTGGCGTCTGTGCGCGCTGGTCCCCTGGTTTCGCTCGTTGTGGCCCGAGGATGTGCGCCAGCTCGCCGACCAGCCCGAGCCGCTGCCCGCCGACACATTGTCCTTGCTTCAGAGGCTGAAACAGGCCGAGAGGCGCGGATGACGACAACCGAGTCAGCGCCAACCGAGGTCGCAGCACGGCTGGCGGATCGTTTCGACGAGGACGGGTTGCCCTATGCGTTCGGCGGCGCGCTGGCACTGGGAGCGTGGGGCGTGCCACGCACCACAACCGACGTCGACATTCCGGTGTTTGTCGCTGAGCCGGAACTGGATAGGTTGCTGGACTCCATCGAACGGTCGGGTGCAATGGTGGACCGTTCGGCGGCCCGCCGCTCAGTCGCAAGCACGGTCTGGATCTGGCGTATCTGCGGCGCTGGCTCGCGCCCATGGTCCCTGCCCAAGACATGCGGTCAGCGACACTGGAAGATCTCGCCCGCCGGTTCGTCACGGAATGACAGCCGCCGCCTACCACGCAGCCGATACGGCCCGAGCGGGCCTGCGATTGCTTCGCCTGATCCACGCCGGGAAGGACACCTTCCCGCTCGCGCACAAGATCCGGACAGTCAGCCTCTCGCGCCAGGGCGACGTCGCGTAGAAGAGGCCGCCGGCCCCCTCGTCACAGCTTGGTCGCGGTGATGGTCACGTCGTCGATGTAGATGTCGACGCCTACCGGAGCGCCCTCCACGCTCATGCCCGCCGCGCTCAGCGTTCCGGCAATGGTTGGCGTGAACGAGTCCTTGAGTTCGACCCAGTCAGAGGACGTCGCCATCTGGGCCGTACTCGTGGGATAGTGGGAGCCTGCGGCGTCGGTGGTGTCAAAACTCCAGTATACGGGTGTGGCCGCAGCCCCTGCTCCCAGACGCACCCACGCAGAGACGTCGTAGCGGTAGCCATTTTGGAGGACACCTTTGAAGCCCGTGGTCGAATCGGCCCGAACCGGCTCAAATTGCGGACCGTTCCAGGTTTGGGTGCGATTGGTGACGCGGAGGCTGTGCGTACCAGTGTGCGCCATCTCGGTCGACAAACTTTTCTTTGCGTCACCCCAAGCCATCCAGCCCTCGGCGTTCTCCTCGAAGTCGGAGGAGAGCGCCAAATTGCCCGTGCGCACGCAATCAGGAGCATAGGGCGGAAGCTCGTCGTCTGCCGCTGCCACCTTGGGCACCAGCACTGAAACTGAAAAGCGCGGCATGGCGTAGTTGAACGTGCCGGAACCCGTGATCGCGATGCTGGGCGCGCCATTGACGTAAGAAGCTCCCCCTGCCAGGACGAAGACATTGGCCTTGGCGAACACCGCCGGGGCACCAGTGATGTTGATCGCAGCGGTGACCGCGTCGCTGGTCTTGTTGATGGCGACAATGACCATGCGAGAAGGATCACTGGAGTCGAGGCTGGCGTAGACCGAGGTAGCCGCAACGTCTGAGGTTGTCGCAGAAATCGAAGTGTCGCCAAAGTGTCCGCCCAGGCGGTTGTAGCTCCGGAATGCCTGCATCGCGGCCCATGCGTAGTTCTCCCACTCTATAAGCGGGAAATATGCAGCAAGATCGTTCCCCTCGCGACCAAAGATCCCGAGCGTGTCCGCGGTGGCGAGTGCGCCGCTCACATGGTCTCCGCCGCCGAAGTCCCAGTCGCTGAAAGCAAGCTTCACACCAGGGGACGCGGCAGCAATGCGACTCTTCAGCCGCGGAACGAGGGTAAGTGGCTGTCCCGCAAGCGCAGTGCCGTCGTACTCATGCGTCGTCTCAGTGAAAGTCGGATCCCAAAGACTGCGCGGCGCCTGCAACCGCGTCGCAAGGACACCTGCGTCTTGGTTCGTGTAAGGGATACTTTGGGTTAACGTTAGAAGCGGTACATACGGATCCGATGTGGTGCCGCTGCCCGCCAGGGCTGCCGTAAAGTAGTGAACCTCGATGTAGTCGACGAGCCGTTTGCCAAAAGATGCTTCTTCGGTCTTGAGCTTCGACAGGAAATACTCCAGGAATGGTCCCTTGGCAAGATCCGCCGCACTTGCTTGTCCTGTGCTGGCCCATCCGCTCAGCGAGTCGAGCCCGCGCGGGTGCGCCGCACAGACACCGACGACCTCGGCATTAGGTGCGACGGTCTTCGTCGCTTCCGCAAGGGCGATGGTCCGGTTGACGTACTCATCGTAACTCACGTGACTCGGATGGACGGTAGGGAGAATGACGTCCCAAATCTCCGGCTCGTTGTCGAGCCCGAAGATCAATGACACGTTAGCCGGCGCGTTGTGCACCGCCCAGTTGACGCGCTCGTCCTGGTACACGAAGCCGTCGGTCGCGTCCGGAACCAAGCTGAAGGGGGCGCCCTTGGCTGGCTTGCTGTGCTTGTAGCGGGTCGATAAAATTCCTGGATCATTCGGATCCATGACGCCGGCGGTGTCACCGGCAACGTAGTCGAGCAGCGACAGACCGATCAAGAGTGTGGACGAACTTGCCCGGCCTGCCGCAAAGCCATCGGCCGTGAGTTGCGCGGGCAAGAAAGCGTCAGTGGGAAAACCATCATTCGACATCGTCGTGGAACTGGCATTGTAGCCGCCGCTGGACGCATTGATTTCCCAGTTGTAGAGGGAGTTACTGCCAGCCTCGACTTTGAGCAATCCGTGCCCGAATCGCCGAAATTCCTTCGACAAGCCCCCGCTCGGCTGCCACGGGAAGCCGTTCCTGCCGTAGATATTCGGTGAAATCGGGTGCTTCTTCGCGGCATTCGTGGCGTCGATGGTGAATGTCACACCGGCCGGGTGCGGGATGCTTGGCATCGGTGTCGAGTCGAACGCCACGTCTGCGCACAGCTCGACTGGGTGCGGACCGAATAGGCCGGCCGGCGTGAATGACAGGTCGGTGACCGAAATGTCGAATGCCTTTCCGGGATCCGCCACGAATTGAAGCTGAGTGAGTTGGGTTGGGTCGAACCCCGCGGTCGCCGCATCGGATCCATGGTTCCGCTGGCTCAGGTCGGTGAATGCGATGGTGTATTTCTGCCAGACCGTGGCCAGCGCTATTGGAGTCCCGAAGTCATTGGAACAGGTGCCCGCGCAGGCGCCACCGTCGCGAGTCCCTTGCGTGCCGACGGTGGCCAGATTCACCCGAATGATCGCGGGCGTGGCTGACCGGGCCCAGAATGTGATCCCGGAAAACCCCGAGGCGTCGTAGGCGCAAGGTCCAGTCAGCGCTTGTGAGAACGAAAGCCCCAGGGCCGCGCCCCACGAGGTGAACCCCGAGCCATACATGCGCGCGGCATAGCCGCCCCGCGGGCCCGATCCCAGCACGGTCTGGAATGCGCTTGGTGTCGGCCACAGAGTTCCCTCGGCGCCGTCGGCCATAGTGAACCAGAGCCCGTTGCGTCCATCGCGCAGGGCGATCTGGCCATCGCCATCAGCAAGGTCGTCAATCAGCAGATCAGTGCCGCCCTTGGCCCGCACCGCCGGACAAACCGCAGGCAACCCGGTTGTCGCGCCCGATCCGTCGAGGCCAGCGCCGTCGCCTGCTGCCGATCCATCGCCGCGGACATCGGAGGCTCCGCCGCCAATGGGCGCGTCGATCACATCTGGCAATCCATCGCTGACAGGTGCGTCAATCTGTATCTTGGCGTCGGCAAAAACGCCATCGACCGGCTGCCCGCCCTCGACCAGCAACTGCGGCCCATCCAGACCACCGCTGCTGGCACTGTCCGCGACGTCCGATGAGACTCTCCTATCCGCGGCTGAACTCGGCCCGTCGCTCGCCTTGTCCACGGCCAATGGACTATCGACGGTATTGGCCTTGGCATCAGGACTCGGCGAGTTCGCAACGTCGGCCGCAGCCCCATCCTTGCCGGAACCACCCGCGGGACTACATCCGACGAACAAGCAAGAACTCACTCCTGCAACCAAGGTTGGGACAAGCATGCATCGACGACGGATCCGCGCTTGAAAAGCGAAATTCATGGCTCTCTCCACGGCGAGGCCGTTCTCTATCACCAACCCAATCGCAGGGACAGGTCGTCGTGATGGTCTCCATTCATGCATATAATCGGATCGATGCGCCCCTCTTGCACAAGTCCATACGTCGTCCTTGAAAATGCGACCTTTCGCGGGCCGGACGGGCTGGTGTTTGCCAACAGCAACTTGTGCCTTTGCCCGGGTGAGCGATGGGCGATAGCCGGACCAACTGACAGCGGCAAAGGACTGTTGCTAGCCGCGCTGGCGGGCAAGTTGATCCTGGTCGAAGGACGGCTGCGCCATCCCTTTCTCGAAAACGATCCGCGCTTTGTGGATTCGGTCTACGGCGTGCTGCCACCGGGCAGCATCGCCACAGCATCCATGACTCAGCACCGCGAGTTGCTCCTCGCACGTGAGTTTCATCAGCTCCGCTGGCACGGCTCGTTCACCACCAGCAGCGCCCGCGTGCGCGAGTATCTGGAACGGGGTGAGGTCGAACAACGCAATCCGTTTGCGGTCACGGACAGTGAAGGCGCGCAGGATTTCGCACGCGCGCGCCAGCGCGAGATTGACCGCTTCGAGCTGACGCCGCTGCTCGATCGGCCTCTAGTGGCGCTATCGAACGGCGAGTTGCACCGCCTGCTGCTCGCGCGGGCCCTGATGCTGGATCCCGGACTGCTTCTGGTCGACGAACCCTTTGCCGGCCTGGACACGCACAATCGCGAGGCGCTAGTGGAGATCCTGGATGACCTGCACCGGGACGGCATTGGCGTAGTGCTGGCCACCGCGCAGCCCGACCTGCCCGCAGGAATCAGCCATGTGATTGAGGTGCGGGAGCGCCGGATCGTGTACGCCGGCCCGCGCCGGGAGAATCGCGCACCAAACGCACGCAAAGACAGCGCGGTCTGCTCCCACAGCAGAGCTGCCGAAGGCCCTCCGTTGGTTGAATTCCGCGACGTCACGGTCAGGCAAGGCGCCGTCATCCTGCTCGATCACGTGACCTTCACCATCAACCCCGGCGAGCACTGGGCTCTCTGCGGCCCGAACGGCAGTGGCAAGTCCACCCTGCTCAGCCTGATCCTGGCCGACAACCCGCAAGCATTCGCGAATCACGTGCGCGTGGACGGCCGACAGCTCGGGCCCGGCTGTGGCATCTGGGAAATCAAAGCCCGGTTGGGCTGGGTCTCGCCGGAACTGGATGCGCACTACCCACCCGAGGCCAGCGCGCTGGATGCCGTGCTGTCCGGTTTCGCCAGCTCGCTGGGTGTCTATAGTGAACCGACCCCCGAGCAGAAAGCAGCCGCGGTCGAGGGGCTGGACCGTCTCGCTCTGGCAGGCGTCAGCCAACGTCCCTTTGCTGCTCTGGCCACCTGCGATCGCCGTCTGGTCCTGTTGGCCAGGGCCACCGTGCACAGTCCCTCGCTGCTGATTCTCGACGAGCCCTGTTTAGGCCTGGACCAGCCCGGCCGCGAGCGCCTGCTCGCCGCGATCGAGGCCACTGCCCTCTCCCTGCACGCCGGCATGATCTTCGTCACCCACGATCCCACGGAGATCCCCAGCACCGTGACCAAGCTGCTGGTTCTCGAATCCGGCCACCTCCGCCACGCCGGACCCCGCGCAGACTGGCACGGCTGACGTCTGCACCTTCTGAACAACGGCGGTCCGCGCTCGCCCTGAGCGCTATAGTTCACCTTGTACATGGACGAGTTTTCACACCATCCGCCGGACGCCATTCCTGTCGAGGAAGAACGGCTCTTTGCCTGGGTCGCGCAGAGTCTGGCCGCGGCGGCGGCGCAAAAACCGGTGGGCAGCGGCAAAGCGCGGCGCGCGCATGCCTACGACGCCGAGTTGATGGCCCTGCGCGACGAGATCGGCGAGGCGCGCCTGGAGGACGTGCCGGCGCTCATCGCCCAGATGGAGCGCTTGCAGGAGGTTTCGCTCACCCGCGCTGGCCTGCAACACATGCTGGTGGATCCCAGCTCGCCCTATTTCGCGCACCTGCGCTTGCGCGAACGCGTGGCGGGACGGGGTGAGATCGAGCGCGACGTGTTCATCGGCCGCGCCACGTTCACCGATCCGCGTACCCATGTCGCCATCGTCGACTGGCGCAACGCCCCGGTCAGCCAACTATACTACCGCTATTCCGAGGGCAGTGACTACGAAGAAACTTTTGGCGAGCGCGAGGTGGAGGGCGACGTTCTGGTCAGGCGCACCGTGACCATCCAAGGCGGGAAGCTCTTGCGCATAGCCAGCCCGCAGGGGATTTGGGTCAAGCGCCGGCTGCCGGGTCAAGATGGGCCGGCCGAGATCTGGCAGCGCACGGACGCGCCCCTGCGCGAACTCGCGGGCGGCGAGCGCACTGCCTCGCGGCCTATCCCGCGTCGCGGGGTGCTGGGATCTGCGCGCGAGGATGAGCAAAGGCTGGATCGGCATTTGCCCGAGATCGCGGCTCTCATCGATCCGCGCCAGTTCGAGATCATGACGGCACCGCACTCAGGTGTGGTGGTCATTCAAGGCGGCGCGGGCAGCGGCAAGACCACCATCGGACTGCACCGCATGGCCTATCTGGGTTTCGCCTTTCCCGATCGCTTCCCTGCCCGGCGCATGGTGGTGGTCACGCAAGGCACGGGCCTGGCCGCGTACATCGGCCAGGTGTTGCCGGCGCTGGGCCTGCCCGGAGTGCGCGTGGTCACCTTCGACCAATGGGCCGAGCGCGAGCTGCACAAGGCGGTCCCCTGGATCCACGCCACCCTCACCCAAGACGTGGTCCCCGCGGTCACCCGGGTGAAGAGCCATCCCGCCCTGCTGCACGAGCTGGAGCGCAAGGCCGCCGCCCGCAAGGGCAAACGCGGCTCGCGCGCGGCAGTGGAGTTGTGGGCCGATTTGCTCACCGACCGCGGCCTGCTGCTGTCGCTGCTACGCAACGATGCCGAGATGCCGGTGTCGGAGGCCGACATCCTGGAGGCGCACCGGATCATGGTCACGCGCGTGCAGGCCATCGTCAGCCTGGATCCGCGCGATCGTCCCGCTGAGAAGAAGGCTGCGCCGCGACGAGCCCGGAGTAGAAACGGAGGAGAAGATCTGGAAGCACCCGGCGCGTGGGCGGCGGTGGGACTGGCAGAAAACCCTCGCGCAAAGACCGTGGATTCAGATCTGCCGGAGGGAGTGCGGCGCTTTGAAAGCGAGCGCGACGAGGTGGACGATGACGAGAACGTGCGCGGCGAGATTGGCATCGACGGACAGCGCACCGAGGACGATCAACCCCTGCTCGACGCCGACGACCTGGCCATCATTCTGCGGGCCAATCAACTGGTACGTCCGGTGCAAGCCGCCCTCGCCCACCTATTTGTCGACGAAGCCCAGGATCTCTCGCCCATGAAGCTGGCGGCGTTGATCGGGCAGACGCGATCCGGTCCGACGCGCCGGCTGCCCTCGCTGACCTTGGCCGGCGACACCGCCCAGAGGCTGTTTCTCGACAATGGATTCGGCGACTGGCGGGCGGTGCTGGCGCATCTGGGCCTGGACCATGTGGCCATCGAACCCCTGCGCATCGCCTACCGCTCCACCTGCGAAATCTTGGAACTGGCCCGCTTCGCCATGGGACCCTTGCCCATCGATGTGCCGGCCGAGGCCAAACGGCGAGGCGCCCCGGTCGAGGCCTTTCGTTTCTCTGCGGTGGGCGCGGCCGTGGCCTTTCTCGCCGAGGCGCTGCGCGATCTCGCAAGCCGCGAGCCGCGGGCCACCGTGGCCCTGCTGGCCCGCTATCCCGAACAGGCGGATCGCTGTTTCGAGGGTCTGCGCCGCGCCGAGGTGCCCGCCCTGCGCCGGGTGCGCGCGCAGGAGTTCAACTTCCGGCCGGGCGTCGACGTCACCGACGTGCGCCAGGTCAAGGGCCTGGAATTCGACTATGTCGTCATGTTGGACACCAACGCCAGCAGCTACGGCACCGACGACGAATCCCGCCATCTGTTTCACATCGGGGTGACCCGGGCCGCGCACCAGTTGTGGCTACTGGTCACCGGCACACCCAGTCCGCTGGTGCCGCCGGAAGTGTTGCGGGAGTGAACTGCAGCACCCCGGCTTTCGCAGAACGAGCAGCAACCAACTGCGCCCCGCAAATGAAAGATACCCGCGCTTGTCGGCTAGCGAAGTTCAGGTATCCTCCCCAGCCATGTATATGATTAATGCTGACTGCTGTTCACTGGGTCGCAATCCTGGGAAGGCACAAGTTGGGCTGGTCGCTGCTTGCATCGGCCTGCTATGCGCCCAGTGTGGTGGATCATCGAATACCTCAACCGCATCATCGTGCAATCTAATCGTCAACGGAAACGCCGAGGCCGCGACTGGCTCAGCCGACGGAACCCCTGTGCCAACCCCGGGCTGGGCGTCGACCGGCGAAGCCACCGCGGCCCAGTATGGCGTGGATGGATGGCCCGCACTCACGGACCCCGGGCCGACTGATCGCGGACTGAATCTCTTTTCGGGAGGGCCGTCCGATGCAGCGTCGTCGCTCACCCAAATCGTCAGCGTGAGTCAGTTTGCCAGCTCGATCGATACCAGCCACGTGACCTACGTGTTGTCTGGCTGGCTGGGCGGCTGGGAGGACCAAGGAGACAACGCGACTTTGACTGTGACCTTTCAGAGTTCAACCGGCAGCGCACTCGGCACCGGAAGCATCGGCCCTGTCACACCGGCGGATCGTGCGAACGCCACGGGGCTCCTGCAGCGCTCGTCGAACGGCCAAGTGCCGCCGGGAACCCGCAGCGTGCTCGTCTCGCTCGTCATGGTCCGCAGCGATGGCACGGCGAACGACGGCTACGCGGACGACCTGTCTCTCGTATTCAGAGGCGTTGCTGCGACATCGCCGGCATCTGCCTGCCCGGCAAACGGCTCTCAACCCACTGGCGCGGGCGGCGCTTACGGCGGGACAGGCGGGAGCGGGTCCGGGGGCGGCGCGACCACCGTCAGCGGTGGCACGACCAGTACAGGCGGAACCACGAGTTCGGGTGGTGTCAGCGGCGGCGGTACCGACGGCTCCACGAGCACGGACGTGCAGCGGCTGATCGCCGAGCTCGACAAGCTCGCTGCCAACCAGTCCGCCGACCTCAACGGTGACGGCGTCGCCGAGGTCAAGGTCACCGTGGATCCGAGCGGGACGGTGACATGGTCGGTCGACCAGGACCACGACGGAACGGCCGAATACATTCGGACCTACCAGCCGAGCACCAAGACGGCTGTCTCGCTGATCGACGCGGACCAAGACGGGTTTGCCGAGATCAAGACCACCAAACAGCCAGAGAATCGGGTAATCGAGAGGGACACCGACGGAGATCAGGTCTATGACTGGCGCCGCACCGACACCTATGACCGTTCGGCGGGGACCATCCGCACGGTGCTGGAGACGGCTCCCTCGGGCGACGGCAAGTATAGTGTGGTGAGCGACACGACCTCGCCGCTGCGCAAGGCGGCCTGCCCGCCGCCGCCGGCCGACACGCCCGAGGAGGAGTCCGACGTCTGCGACAAACCGATGGACCCGGCCACCGTCGGGAACCCGAACGATCACCTGGGCAGCAACCGTTACGGCACCTATAACAACTACGGCGCAACCGACGGTGCCGACGGTTCGTGCAGCGCCGCTCACTCGGCGCAGATCGCAGCCGCCTTTTACTGCGCACTCCAGCGCCTCCAGGACTGCCTCTCCGCCGCCAACAACGAGGAAGCCAAACGCATGTACGATGCCTTGGCCTCGAGCCAGCTCGCCATGTCCTGCAGCAACCACTGCGGGAACGCTCAGGCTGCGGGCAATGAGGACGGCACGATGAGCTGGAACCCCGACTCGCTGGACAAGATAAGCTCCGATGAAGCATGCTCGGTGGCGCTGCACGAGATGATGCACTGGGCCGGCTCTCCCGACGATGGCGCCAACCACGGCGCCGGTGACGACCTTGTCTACTCCTGTGGCCGGTACTGCGGGGGTTCCAAGGGCTGTGCTGAGACAGACAGAAACACGCCCAAGAACTGCGGCATCACGCCCGCGCGTGACTGCGCGGCCTGCGCCGGCACAAGCGACGAGAAGGCCCGCTGCGGCCAGCGCACCACGCAGGTCCAGGGCGACCCGTGGCCGGGGATCTGCCACCAGGGCCTGGGCTGTATCGCTGGCGGGTGCGAGGACGTCCAGGCGGTGCAAACTGAGTACTGTGACGGTACGGTGATCGGCAAGCAGGCCGTGTGCTGCAACAGCTGCCCGGCGGACTGCAACCAGAGCAACGACTTCCCCTGCACGAGCACCATAGTCCCTCAGGACAAGTGCAAGACGCCTGACTGCCAGTGATGCAGCCTCGACAATAGGCCGCGTGGCTGGGTCATCCTCCACCAAAATCCCCGAACCACAGAATCCCCGAACCAGGTTGCCGGAGCACAGTCAAGTCGAAGGGATTTTCCAGAACCCCTCCCGACCTGCGTCTGCGCTACCTGGCGGTTTGGAATCTCTGCGCGACCACGGTGGTTCTGTCCTAGAATGTTCTGGTCAATCCCTTGACCCCAACCACCGACACCGAACCGCAGCCGCCGGCGCGCTTTCCCCGCCGCTTCGGGCCGCGCTACGTCCTGCTCAAAGAACTGGGCCGCGGCGGTATGGGCCGCGTGTTCATGGCCTTGACCGGTCAGGCCGGGGTGGAGCGCGTGTGCGCGCTGAAGATCCTGCGCAGCTTCCAGCCCGGCCGCCATGCCGAGGAGATGACTCAGCGTTTTCTCGACGAGGCCAAGGTGGTGACCAAGCTGTCGCACGAAAACCTGGTCTACGTCTTCGACTTCGGGGTGCAAGACCGGCAGGGCTACCTGGCCATGGAATACGTGCAGGGCAAGACCTTCACCGAGGCGTGGAACCGCTGCGCGGTCAAGCGCACCGGGTTCCCCACCGGCGTGGCCATCTACCTCATCGGCGAGCTGGTGGCGGCGCTCGGCTACGCCCACCGGCTGGAGGGCATGAACCTCGTCCACCGCGACATATCGCCTTCCAATTTGATGCTGACCTATACCGGCGGGGTCAAGCTCATCGACTTCGGTCTGGCCCAGTGGAACGACAAGGTGGCGCAGACTGCCGCCGGCACCAACTGGGGCAAGGTCAGCTACATGTCGCCCGAGCAGTACCACGGCAAGCCGGTCGACCACCGCAGCGATCTCTTTTCCGCGGGCATAATCTTGTGGGAACTGCTCACCGGACGGCAGCTTTTCCCCGCCGCCCAGCCACGCCAGCCCAACCACAAGGTCCCGCCGCCTTCCACTTTGAACACCGCCCTGTCCCGCAAATTGGACGAAGTGGTAGGCAAGGCCCTGGCCTTCAATCCGGCCGACCGCTTTGCCTCTGGCGAGGAGATGAGCGCGGCTCTGTTTGCCGAAATGCCACGCGACGGAGGCGGCAAGCTGGCGGCTGCGGCCTTTCTGACCCAGCTCTTCGACGCCGAAATGCGGGCCGAAATGGCCGAGCAGCGCGAGTTGCTCCAGCGCGCCGCCGCCTTGGGCGGTGAGGTTCCGCCGCTGGAGGTGGACGACAGCGCGCCCGCGGAGAACGATCCCCTGATCGGGAAAACTCTAGGCGACCGCTACCACGTGCGGCGGCGCATCGGCGAGGGCGCCATGGGGCGCGTATACGAAGGCCACCACACCGGCATTGGCAAGCGGGTGGCGATCAAGATCCCGCGTCGAACCGAACGGCGGAAGAGCGAATTGGCCCGCCGCTTTCAGCGCGAGGCACTCGCGCCGTCGCAGATCGGCCACCCCAACGTGGTGGACGTGACCGATTGCGGGACCACGGAGGACGGCGATTTCTTCTTTGTCATGGAGTTCGTCGACGGCGTCGACCTGGAGGCACTGCTCAAGCGCGACGGGCCCATGGCGGTGGAGCGAACCCTGCTGGTCGCGGTGCAAGTGTGCCGGGCGCTTGAGGCCGCCCATCGCGCGGGCATCATTCACCGCGATCTCAAACCCTCCAACGTCATGCTGGTGCGGCCGTCCGACGAGCAGGGCGATCTGGTCAAGGTGCTCGACTTCGGCGTCGCCAAGTTCTTGCGCGACGAAGCTGGACCCAACCTGACCGTGCCCGACGCCGCGGTGGGCACGCCCCGCTTCATGGCGCCGGAACAGATCGGCGGGGGTGGCGTGGTCGACTTCCGCGCCGATATCTACGCCGTGGGCGGACTGCTCTACTTCATGCTGAGCGGCGGACACTGCCCCATCGAAGGCAGCAACGTGCAAGACCTGTGGCAGCGCAAGCTGACCGAGGACCCCACCCCGCTGCACCAGTATCGCTCCGACCTGCCCGACGACCTTGACGCCCTCATCATGCGTTGCCTGGCTCGGGATCAGGCCCGGCGTCCCGCCTCGGCCGATGACCTCAAGAAGCTCTTGCTCGCAGCCCTGGAAGAAGCGCGCACCATATCGAGCAGCCTGGCGGGTCTGAAGGTGCCCTCGGCGACCGCCTTGGTTCCCGACCCCAACCTGCACGATGGCAGCTTGTGGTGGAAGACGATCGCGGTGGTCACGGCCACGGCGGTGGTGGCTTGGGTTGCCGTGCGCCCCTTCTTCGTGCCTCGGCCTTCCCGCCCGCACCCGGCTCTGATCCAGGCACGCACGAGCACGCCATCACCCGCTGCCAACGGCTACGACGCGGGCGCGACGCGGTGACGTTGCCCGCCCAGTTCGCGACACTCACGTCGCGATCGTGTCGCAGAATGACGGTGTCGGCTGACTGCAACTCGAACGCGGCGAGGGCGACCCGATCTGCGGCCAGGGCAGCTCGTGCATCGTCGGCTGTCCCTACAAGGGCGGTGGTGGCCTTTGCAGCGTTGTGGGCCGGGAGGCATGTGGATGCGGAATCATTGACCAGCCCTGCACCACCCCCGGTCTCGAGTGCCTGTACCCGAGCTGTTGCGACTATCAGGGGCTCTGTCTCACGCCCGACGAACGGCAGAGCGTGTGCGCCGGGCCTTTGGCCGCGAAATTCAACTGCACGCCCGGGGTCGGCAACCACGACGCAGGCAACGACGCCCCAGGCAGACTCGACGCGGGTTGGACCGCCGCGCCCGCTTGCGCACTTCCCTTTGACGTCGGGCCGTGCCGTGCGACGCAGTTGTTCCCGTGTACGCGTTCGTCGACGGCGCCTGCGTCGCCCGAGGTTGGGGAGGCTGCGGCGGAAACGCCAATCGCTTCTCGACGCTGGAAGAATGCATGGCGACCTGCGAAGGCCGCCCGGCTCCCTTGGGCTGCCCGCCGAACAGGATAGCCCAGGAGATTTGCCTGGCCTGTGGGGACGCAGGTGGGTGCGCACACTACATGATGGTCTGTGCGGTGCCTTGCGACCCAGCCTCGACTACCTGCATGAGCGTCCGGAATCTCTCAAGCTGCGTCCTTGGTGTTTGCCAGGCCGCCTATTGCGATTGAGCAGCCAAGCGAGACGGGCAGTATCCCGATGAACTGCCGAGCCGCGGGCTCCTCAGTCTTCTGAAGCCGGTCTCAGTTTTCTGAGCTTCCACTTCCTCAGTAGTTGAACTGAACCCGGAGGGGACGGTTGAGCTGGGCCTCGCGGTCGAAACTCCAGATGCGGTTCTGCGGAATCACGAAGACCCCAATGGAATGGCGGCCCGGCTCGACCCGCAGATCGCTCGCCGGACACAGATCGCCCGAGTCCTTGCCATCCACAAACACCGGATACACGGCCTCGGTGGTACAGGTCACAGCGAGCGGCACGCGCCCACTGTCGAGGCGAGGTGCGATGAACATCTCTCGCTCCCACAGCATTCCCTTGCTGGTTTCGACTATGTCGCGCAGCATGCGAAAGCCCGACCTGGTCACCACCAAACGATGTGAACCCGGCGTGGTGCTGAACGTGACCGGGGTCTGGTCCTTTTGCACGCCGTCGAGCCAGACCGTGGCACCTTCCGGCGTGGTCTTCACCACCAGTTGACCCGCGGGCAGGGGCGGAGCCTCAGACGGCTTGGGTGGGCGTAGCTCGGCCGCATGTCGGGTAGCCTCAGCCTGCAGAAGCGCACCCTGTCGTTTGCTCTGCGCTCGGGTCGTGGCCCACTCCCGATAGAAGAAGACGCCCGCAGCCGCCACGACAACTAGCAAAACGATCAGGGGCACAAGGCCCAGGCGTGACATCTTGCGGGCCATCGCGCTTCGGTACCAGACCGGAATCCGAAAAGGCCGGCGGCGGCGACGGCGCTTGACCTTTCCATCTGCCCCGACCTCGACCTGCTCTTGCACGTCATCGTCGTCGTCGTACACCACACCGACGTCCGGATCATCGCCCGAAATCTCTGACAGCCCGCCTTCCCGGTGCTCCGGTTCCGCTGCATCGGCTGCGCCGCCAGCATCTTCAGACGACGAGGTCTCAAGCGAAAACGGCACGACCGGCTCGCCCGCCGATTGCCGGACCCCCGCGCGAGCCGCAGCCCGAGGACGTTCATCCTCGGTGATGCCGTCGTCGAGGGAGAACGGCGCCACCGGTTCGGCGCCGGCAGAAGATGCGCTGTCCACGGCTCGAACCGATTCCGAGTCCTCCACCGGCGCGGTCCCGGGCAGGCTGGCGCCCGCAACCTGGGAAGACGACAAGTCACCCTCTGACCTAGCAGCCGGCCACGCACGCTGGGCGCCCGCCGCATCCCCGAACGCCGCAGGGAGGTGCGCGGCCTCGGCACCCAACATGGCGGCCGAGATCTGGCGGGCCACATCGGCCGCAGACTTTGGCCGCAGGTCCGCGTCCGGCGCCAACAGCTTGGCCATCACGCCCAAAAGCCAAGGCGGCATCTGCGGCGACGCGGGTCGGCCTGCCGCAATCTTGTCCCTGAGCGCGTCGTTGCTCTGCGCTGCGAAGGGCGGCCTGCCGGTGAAGAGGAAGAAGATCAAGGCACCGATGGAATACAGGTCAGACGCGGGCCCGGCGGCCGCCCCGGTGAGTTGCTCGGGTGCGGCGAAAAACCACCGGCTGACAAAGGCGTCGTCACGAGGCCGCACCGCCTCGGCCAAGCCGCAATCGAGAAGGAACACATCACCCTCGGGCGATACCAGAACATTGCCCGGAGTCAGTCCGCCGTGGACACGCGGCGCCTGCGCGCGCGCGTGCAAGGGAGCCAGCCGCTCGGCAATCTTCCGTGCCAGCAAGCCCACCAGACGCGGATCCATGAATCCGCGCGGCGCCGCCTGGCTGCGCAACTGCGCCAGATCCACGCCGGCCTTGAACTCGCATGCCGCATAGATCTGACCCGGACCCTCGCACAGCTCGATCACGCGCACGAACCCGGACTGGTCTAGCCCGGCCAACCGGCGCGCCGCCTCGACGAAGCGACCCGCCAACTTGGCATCGGTGCGCCCGCGCTCGCTGCGCAGCAAGGTCACCACGAACCGGCGCTCGTCGGTGTCTGGCTTCGCCCCAGCCAGGCGCGCGCGGTAGGTTTCCGTGGTTCCGCCCTCCCCCAGCAGGGCCTCGGTCTGAAATCGCCCAAGGCGCAGCACCTTCGTGGTCATCCGCCGAAGTCCTTGCTGCCCATCGTTTTCATCATCGCCTCCGCCACTGCCTCACCACCTCGTAGACCACGACACCCGCAGCGGTGGAGATGTTGAGCGAACGCAAACCCGGATCCACCATGGGGATGCGGGCGGTTCGCTCCGGGTAGCGGGCCAGAATTTCGGGCGACAGGCCAACGCTCTCGCGCCCGAAGACCACGACGACGTCTTGGGGAAACTCGATATCCCACAGCGTGCGTTCGGCAGATGCGGTGAAGAAGAAGGGCGCACCCAGATGCGGCAACTCGGCCTCGAAGACCGGCCAGCTGGGCCACACCCGCAGCCGCACCCTGGGCCAGTAGTCCAAGCCCGCGCGCTTGAGATGGCGATCTTCCAGGGTGAACCCCAGCGGCTCGATCAGGTGCAGAGTCGCCCCCACGGCCAACGAGGTGCGACCTATGTTGCCGGTGTTCCAGTGAATCTCCGGCTCGACGAGCACAATGTGGAAGGAGGGCACGGATGCCCCAGTCTAGCGGAAGCCGCTGCGAACTACAGTGAAGGAGATTCGTCCAGCCTCCTACTTCGCTGGCGGTGCCGCCGCCGCGGCGGCGCTGGAGTATTTCGCCACCATGCGGCTGACGCGCGGGATGGCCGCCTCGGTGTGCTTCTTGGCCATGGGCCGCAGCTTCTCGTAGGCGCTCCTGACGATTTGGTTCTTCGCCCGCTGTGCGCGCTGGTCGGTAATGCCCAGCAGCGCCTCGGCGGCCTCACCAGCGCGCGCGTTCATATAGGCTGGCACCGGCTCGTTCTTGGCCAGCGCGGCCTGGTACAGTGGGTCCAGACGAACCGCAAAATCGTCGAGCAGAGCATCTATGACTTCCGGAATGAACCCCGGCTTCACCGCCTTGACCGCGCCATATGCAAGCTTGATGGGCATGCCCATCAGGCCCTTCGAGGCGACCTCCTCCTCGATGATCTTTTCGCAATCGACCACCACCTGCTTGCGGGTTGCGGGTGGACCTAGAATCTCCTTGAGTGTGCTCATGCGCGCCACTTTACCGCGAGATTGGCTTTCGTGGTACCCATGCAAGTCGTGACCACGGGATCCCACACCAATTTCCCGCAGCGTCCGGCCAGCACCCTGGCCGTGCTGACCGGGGTGAATGCGTTCAACTACCTGGACCGATTCATCACCGCGCCGGTGCTGCCGCTCATCATCGTCAGCCTGCACCTCTCGGATGCACAGGCCGGCTCGCTGCAGACGGTCTTCATCCTGATGTACTCCCTGGCTTGCCCGTTCTCCGGCTCGCTAGGTGATCGCGCCAAACGTCTGCACATCGCGGCCGCGGGCGTAGCGGTGTGGAGCCTGGCCACCTTTGCCTCGGGGCTGGCATCCAGCTTCGCCTGGCTGGTCTTGGCGCGCGCCGTGGTCGGCATCGGCGAAGCCAGCTACACCGTGGTCACCCCGTCGCTGTTGGCCGACCACTATCCCCACGACCGCCGCGGCCGGGCCCTGTCGATCTTCTACGCGGCCATGCCGGTGGGGATCGCGCTCGGCTATGTCCTGGGCGGTCAGATCGGGGCGCGCTTCGGCTGGCGTTCCGCCTTCTTCGTCGCGGGCGGACCTGGCCTGGCGCTCGCCCTCGCCCTGCTTTTTCTGCGCGAGCCGCCGCGCGGACGCTTCGACGAGAAATCACGGCCGGCGACTACTCTGCGCGAGAGCATCGCAGCGCTTCGCCAGCGGCCCAGCTTCTTCTTCAACATGGCGGGACAAACCATCTTCACCTTCGCCATGGGCGGCCTGGGCGCGTGGATGCCGACCTACTTCGTGCGCGAGCGCGGCTTGGGCGTGGCCGCGGCGGGCACGGTCTTCGGCGCCCTGATGCTGGTGGCGGGATTCCTGGGCACCATCGTGGGCGGTCAAGCCGGCGACCGGCTGGCTCGCCGTTTTCCCGGCGCACATTTCAGTTTCTCGGGTTGGGCGCTAGTCGCCTCGGTTCCCTTCACTTTGTTGGCGGTGCTGTCGCCCGCGCCTGCCCTGTTCTGGCCGGCCATGTTCGTCACGTTGCTGCTCACCTTTGTCAACCTGGGGCCGCTGAATGCCGCCCTGGTGAACGTTCTCCCGCCAGATCTGCGGGCACGAGGGGTAGGCCTGCACACCACGACCATTCACCTTCTCGGCGACGCCCTGTCGCCTTTTCTCATCGGTGTCATCTCTGACTCCGTCGGGCTGCGCATTCCTGTGCTGTTCACCGGCCTGCTGCTCCCCCTGGCCGGCCTGGTACTGCTCGTCGGTCGGCGACAGCTGGTGGCCGACTTGATCAGACCTCACCGGGATCAGACCTCACCGAGGTTGATCAGACCTCACCGGATCAGACCTCACCGAGGTTGACCCCTTTTGCGTGAGATTCGCTACAGAAACGACGGGGGGCGCCGGCATGCGACAGCTTCCGGAGCCCGGGTACCATCCGTACCGAAAAGGCGACGGCGACAAGCAACCTGGGCGTGACGTTGCCGACAATCTTGGCATGTCCCTTCCTCGCGCCATCATCCCAGGTCGCCGCTACATGATTACGCGTCGCTGCTCCGAGCGCCGTTTCTTCATGCGGCCAGACCGGGAGACCAACAATGCCTTCGTCTACTGCCTCGCTCTCGCCGCCCGCAAGGCCAGCGTCAGCGTCGTCTGCGCCGGCACAATGTCAAACCACTACCACGCCGTAGTGGTCGACAACTGTGGTCGGCTGCCCCTGTTTCTCGAGCATCTTCACAAACTCTACGCCAAGCACCAGAACACCCTTCGAGGCAGGTGGGAAGCCTTTTGGGCCAGTGAACAAACCTCGGTGGTCGAGTTGGTCAAGCCCGAGGATCTTCTCGCGAGGATGGTCTACGCCATCACCAACCCAGTCGCTGGCCACCTAGTCGAAAGAGTTCACCACTGGCCAGGCGTCGAATCGCTGACCGCTATCGACCACGACCTGCCGCTGACCGCCACCAAGCCAATTCGCTTCTTCGACCCGGAAAACGGCGACCTGCCCGACGCTATCGATCTGCACTTCCGCCGGGCGCCCGGATTCGAGCATCTGAGCCACGCGGAATACTCCAAACTTCTGCGCGACAAGGTTGCCGAGGCCGAGGAAAAAGCCGCTGCCGAGCGCCGGGCGAAGGGCATCAAGCTCCTCGGCCGCAGGGGTGTGCTCAACCAACATTGGAACTCGCGCCCGGGCACCCGCGAGCCTCGCCGCGGGCTCTCGCCGCGGATAGCCTGCAAGAACAACTGGGCGCGGGTCGAGGCGCTGCAGCGCAATCAGGTCTTCATCGACCGCTATCGCGACGCCCGGGGTGACCACCTGGCCGGCCGCAAGACCGTTTTCCCGGCTGGCACCTGGTGGCTCCATCGCTTCGCCGGGGTGAAGTGTGCTGAGCTGGGCGCCACGGCCCCGCCAAGCTGACCCGCGACAGCTCTCCGCCTCTGCCGCGGCGTCTCGCCGGGGCCGACGTCTGCCCACTAGGCGGAAAGGTAGCTCCGCTCATGTCGGCTGTTGGTTGAGAAGCGCTGGAAAACGCCGACGCCGCAATGATCGGCGCCCCGGCATCGGCCGGATCCGAATCACTGGCGACGCGCCCACAAAAGCAACCTCGGTGGGGAACTATTATTGGTGGGGAACTATTGATTGGTGACCCGAAATACGAGTGTCGTTTGTCTACCCACTGCCAGGGACGATCGGCTTCGGTGCTTGGCCGTCCTGGTCCGCCGCGCCAGTTCGAAAAAACGCATTCGGAGTCTTTCAAATGAAGCATTCAACCCTCGCGATCGCCGTCCTGACTCTCACGGCAGGCGCCGTGTCCTGTTCCAGTTCGTCAACGCCGCAGACCGGAGCGGGCGGCGCCACCAATACCGGGGGCGCGAGCAGCGGAGGCGGTAGCACCAATACGGGGGGCGCAACCGGGGTCGGCGGTGGCGCCGACTCGGGCGGTCAGATTGGGAGCGGCGGCGTGACGGGTTCGGGAGGGGCGTCCAGATCAGGGGGCGCAACCGGTGCAGGCGGCGCAACTGGTCGCGGCGGTACGACCGGCTCCGGGGGCGCGACCGGCTCGGGCGGCACGACCAACTCTGGGGGCGCGACCAGCTCTGGCGGCACGACTAGCACGGGCGGCTTGACCGGTGCGGGCGGTACCACCACTGTGGGCGGCGCGAGCGGCCGAGGTGGTGCGACCGGCTCTGGCGGCGTGACCGGCACAGGCGGCACGACCAGTACAGGTGGCGCAACCGGCCGGGGCGGCGCGACCGCCACCGGCGGCACGACCGGTGCCGGCGGGGGCGTGGCTGGGGCTATCTACGTTTCCCCGGACGGCGATGATTCCAATCCCGGAACCATCGACCAGCCCCTCAAGACGGTGGCGAAAGCCCGCGATCTGGTGCGCACGAAGAACAGCGCGATGACTGCGGACATTACGGTGTACCTGCGCGCTGGGACGTATCAGCAGACGAGCACCTTGACGTTTGCCAACGCCGACTCCGGCAGCGGCAACTTCTACGTCAAGTACATGGCGTACCCCGGCGAGCGGCCCCTCATTTCTGGGGGAAAGGCCATCACGGGCTGGAAGGTGTCCGACGCCACCAACAACATCTACTCGGCGAGCGCGGGCACCACGGCTTTTCGGCAGCTCTACGTCAATGGCGTCAAGGCCATCCGCGCGCGCACCCCGAACCTCGGGGCGAACAATGCCGCCAACTTCAACCGGCTTTCCGGCTGGGACAAGACCGCGAACAACCTTCAGGTCCCGACCTCGGCCGTCGCGACCTGGAACAATCTCACCAAGGTCGAGATGCACGTCAACATCGCCTGGGGGGACAGCACGCTGCGTATCGCGTCTATCACGAACTCGGGTACCACCGCGCTCGTGAAGTTCCAAAGCCCCGAATCCCCCATGGTCTTCGTGCGGCCGAACCCCAACATGGCGCAGGTAGGTTGGGGATCGGGACGAGCCTACTACTTCGAGAACGCGCTGGAGTTCCTCGACCAGGCCGGCGAGTGGTACCTCGACGAGACGACGAGCACGGTATACTACAAGCCGCGAACCGGTGAGGACATGGCCACGGCCACGGTCATCGCGCCGATGGTCGAGACCATCATGAGCGTGAACGGCACGAGCACCTCGAGCCAGGCGAGCTACCTGTGGTTCCAGGGCCTGACCTTCGCGCATTCGACGTACATGCGTCCGAGCCAGTATGGCTTCCTGGACGGGCAAGCGGGCCAGTACAACCTGACGGCAGATGCCAACAACAACCAGACCGTGGGCAGGATGACCGCTGGCGTGAGTGTCATGAACGCCAACCATATGCACTTCGAAAGAAACTTGTTTACGCAGATGGGTGGGACGGGCCTCGATTTCATCTCGGGCACCCACGACGACACGATCATCGGGAACGCCGTCACGGACATTGCTGGGAACGGCTTCTCGGTCGGGAAGTTCACCGCCTCCGACACGACGGAGTTTCACATCGCCTACAATCCGAGCGACAAGAACGAGATCTGTACGCGTGAAACGGTCAAAGACAACTACATCAGCAACGTGACCACCGAGATCCTGGGCGGCGTTGGCATCGGAGCGGGATACCCGGCGTACATCGACATCGAACACAACGAGGTCTCGTACACGAACTACACCGGGATCTCCGTGGGCTTCGGCTGGACCAGCACGCCGAACGCGATGACCAACAACAAGATCAACTACAACAACATCCACCACGTTAATCAGATCATGACCGACGGAGGTGCCATCTACACGCTTTCCAACCAAGGCACCAGCTCTGAGATGCAGTATAATTACATCCACGACTACGCGTGCAGCAAGTGGGCCGATTACGGCTGCAACGGGCTATACTTGGACGAGCAGACCTCCGGATACACCGTCGCTCACAACGTCATGGTCAACTGCCCGACCAACATCGCTCAGAACAAAAACGGGAGCAACACGGTCACGGACAACGGCGCCAATCCCACCGGGGCCCAGAACACGATTGCGACTGCCGGTATCGAGTCGACCTACGCCGACATCAAGAATCTAACCGTTCCCGCTGCCAAGTTCTGATCGCCCATTGGTGACCCGAAACACAGAGTTGCTTCGTCCATCTGCTGCTTCGCCCGGCAGCTTGAGTTGTTTGCGCGCTGCCACAATTCGAACGTATCTCGGAGGTCCTCCATTGAAAAATTCCATCCTGGCGATCGCTGTCCTGACTCTCACGGCAGCCTCCACGTCCTGCTCCAGTGTGTCAACGCCCGAGACCGGACTAGGCGGCGCGACGACGGGCTCCGGCGGCGCCACCAATGCCGGGGGCGCGAACAGCGGAGGCGGCAGCACCAGTACGGGGGGCGCAACCGGGGTCGGCGGCGGCACCAGCTCGGGCGGTCAGATTGGGAGTGGCGGCGTAACGGGGTCGGGGGGGACGTCCAGGTCAGGAGGCGCCACCGGCACAGGTGGTGCGACTGGTCGCGGCGGTACGACCGGCTCCGGGGGCGCGACCGGCTCGGGCGGCGCGACCAACTCTGGAGGCGCGACCAGCTCTGGTGGCGTGACCAGCTCGGGCGGCGTGACCGGCGCGGGCGGCACCGCCACTGCGGGCAGCACAACCGGCCGAGGTGGTGCGACCAGCTCGGGCGGCATGACCGGCGCGGGCGGCACGACCAGTACAGGTGGCGCAACCGGCCGGGGCGGCGCGACCGCCACCGGCGGCACGACCGGTGCCGGCGGGGGCGTGGCCGGGGCTATCTACGTTTCCCCGGACGGCGATGATTCCAATCCCGGAACCATCGACCAGCCCCTCAAGACGGTGGCAAAAGCCCGCGATCTGGTGCGCACGAAGAACAGCGCGATGACTGCGGACATTACGGTGTACCTGCGCGCTGGGACGTATCAGCAGACGAGCACCTTGACGTTTGCCAACGCCGACTCCGGCAGCGGCAACTTCTACGTCAAGTACATGGCGTACCCCGGCGAGCGGCCCCTCATTTCTGGGGGAAAGGCCATCACGGGCTGGAAGGTGTCCGACGCCACCAACAACATCTACTCGGCGAGCGCGGGCACCACGGCTTTTCGGCAGCTCTACGTCAATGGCGTCAAGGCCATCCGCGCGCGCACCCCGAACCTCGGGGCGAACGGTGCCCCGAACTTCAATCGGCTCTCCGGCTGGGACAAGACCGCGAACAACGTTCAGGTCCCGAGTTCGGCCGTCGCTACCTGGAACAATCTCACCAAGGTCGAGATGCACGTCAACATCGCCTGGGGCGACAGTACCCTGCGTATTGCATCAATCACCACCACGGGCAACACCGCGTACGTGAAGTTCCAAAGCCCCGAATCTCCCATGGTCTTCGTTCGGCCCAACCCCAACATGGCGCAGGTGGGATGGGGGTCGGGGCGGGCGTACTACTTCGAGAACGCGTTGGAGTTTCTCGACCAGCCCGGCGAATGGTATCTCGACGAGACGTCGAATACCGTCTACTACAAGCCGCGCACCGGCGAGGACATGGCGACGGCCACGGTGATCGCGCCGATGGTGGAGACGATCATGAGCGTGAATGGCACGAGCACCTCGAATCAAGCGAGCTACCTCTGGTTCCAAGGTCTGACCTTCGCGCATTCGACGTACATGCGTCCGAGCCAATATGGCTTCCTCGACGGGCAGGCGGGCCAGTACAACCTGACGGCGGATGCCAACAACAACCAGACCGTGGGCAGGCCCTCGGCCGGCGTCAGTGTCACGAATGCCAATAACATCCACTTCGAAGGGAACCTATTCACCCAGATGGGCGCCACTGGCCTCGATTTCATCTCGGGTACGCACGACGACATGATCATCGGCAATGCCTTCACGGATATCGCTGGAAACGGCTTCTCGATCGGCAAGTTCACCGCCAGCGAGACGACCGAGTATCACGTCGCCTACAACCCGACCGACAAGAACGAGATCTGCACGCGTGACACGTTCAAAGACAACTATGTCAACAAGGTAACCACCGAGTTCTTCGGTGGCGTCGGCATCGCGGGGGGCTACCCGGCGTACCTCGACATCGAGCACAACGAGATCTCGCACACGAACTACACCGGGATCTCCGTCGGCTATGGCTGGACGAGCTCCCCGACCGCCATGACCAACAACAAGATCGACTACAACAACATCCACCATGTCGTTGAGATTCTGACCGACGGAGGTGCCATCTACACGCTTTCCAACCAGGGATCGAGCGACGAGATGGAGTACAATTACATCCACGACTACGCGTGCAGCCAGTGGGCCGACTACGGCTGCAACGGGCTGTACCTGGACGAGCAGACATCCGGCTACACGGTCGCTCACAACGTCATGGTCAGCTGTCCGACCAACGTTGCTCGCAACCAGAATGGGCAAGACACGGTCACGGACAACGGCGCCAATCCCAGCGGCGCGCAGAACACAATCGCCACCGCCGGTATCGAGTCGACCTACGCCGACATCAAGAATCTAACCGTTCCCGCTGCCAAGTTCTGACACCGCCCCATGCGCGTCGAGTCTCCCATAGAGGACGCACCGTGTTATTGAGCGCGGCGGCAATCATGACGAATAGTGAAAAGTGAGCCGATCCCCGTCGTTGTAGTGTCTATCTCGTGCGATCCAGCCCACTCCATGTCAACTCAACGTTCCCACGTGCCCTTGTCCTTGGTGGTCAGCCAAGACCGCCGAGCTACCAGCGATGGCGACCTCGCGCGCGGGCTTATTGGAGGCGAAGTCTGGGCCATGGCGGAGCTATGGCGCCGGTTTGCGCCCATGGTGCTCATGACGGCGAAACGCACCTTGGGCTCACAGTCCGAGGCGGAAGATATCGGGCAAGACGTCTTCTACCGCGTGTTTCGCAAGGTGAGGACGCTGCGTGAGCCCGACCGTCTGCGCAGCTTCGTCTATGCTTGTACGCTCCACGCGCTCAAGAACGAGCTGCGCCGCAAGAAGCTGCGCGCCTGGCTCTCCATCGACCAGCCTGAGGCGTCGGCGGTCCTGGGCTGCCCAGCGCTGGACGTCGAGTCGCGCGACCTGCTGCGGAAATTCCATGGATTGCTCGAGCGGCTACCGCCACGCGAGCGGCTTGTGTTCACGCTGAGGCGCATGGAATCGATGACAGTGGAGGAGATTGCCAGGGCAATGGAGATCTCAGAATCTACGGTGAAGCGATCGATGGAGCGTGCTTCAAACCGCTTGTCGCGCTGGATCGATGCCGATCCTGGACTGGCCGGTCTTTTCGATGGAGAGAGGTGGGGACGATGACAACGACCTTCCACGAACCCGATGGGCCCCGGGCGCTCACCACGCTGACTGATCTCTACCGCGACAGCGTGGAAGCGCCCACCACGACGGAGATCGACCGGGGACTCGACCTGTTTCTTGCACGCGCCACCTCTGCAAAGGCGCGCCGGCGGGGACTTGTTCGTTGGTCGCTGGTTGGTGCCACGGTGGCATTGTCCACCCTGGTCGCCCTGCAGTTCGCTTCATTTCATCGGAGGCGCTTGCCCACTCCTGAGCAGCCGACGCTTGCCTACCAAATTGATGGAGGCACCATCCTCGAAGGCGGATATCTGCGTGAGTCCGGCCACGCAGGTGTGAAGATCCTGTTCAACGAGGGGAGCAAATTCGCGCTAACACCGGGGACACGCGGACAGATCCGCTCGATCGACAGGGAAGGTGCCCACGTGGCGATTGAACGAGGCACGGCGTCTTTCCAGATAACGCGAAGCAATGGCCGGCGTTGGTTGGTCGATGTAGGCCCATTCCTGGTAACGGTCAAGGGAACCGTCTTCACGGTCTCGTGGGATCCTGTGAGCGAGCGATTCGACCTCAGGCTGCGACACGGCAGGGTGGTGGTCAGCGGCCCAGTTTCGGCAGGAGAAATTGCGTTGCGCGCTGGCCAGCACTTGGTCGTGAACTTGGCAAGGACGGAGACCATGATCACCGAAGAGCAGCCGGAGCCTGCAAGCGAGTCTGTCGGCGCTGCCGCTCCGCAGGCTGTGCCTCCTCCCGACCTGCAGGCTTCAGACGTGAGCAACAGGCCCGTCGGACCCAACCCGTCCGGAGCGCCTACTCCGTCGAGCGTCACCAAGACCTGGGGCGAGCGCCGATGGAGCGACGAGTTGGCGCGCGGCCACTGGGATCTCGTCCTCAACGACGTTCAGCGCATCGGCGTCGAGGCGACGCTGAGCAAAGCGCCCAGCGAGGACCTGTTCGCCCTCGCCTACGCAGCTCGCTATCGGCGCCGCCCCGATCTGGCTCGCGCGGCACTGCTTGCGGCGNNATCGCGCAAGCCGTCGCCCGGTACGACGAGTATCTGGCCCGCGCCCCGACGGGTTCCTTCGTCGGGGAAGCTTTGGGGAGAAAGATGACACTCACCGACAAACTCGAAGGACCGGCGCGTGCACGGCCCGTCGCCGAAGAGTATCTCCGTCGCTTTCCCGAAGGGAGCTATGCTGGATCGGCACGCGCGCTAATGCGCGTCCCGTGATTGAACCCTTGAGCCGCCGCTGGTCTGCCCTTCTTCTTTCAACGTGCCTCGCAGGGGTGCGGCCCGCATACGCCGCCACCGTCGCTATTGTGCGGCCGCCGAGCCCATCTTCCGATGTGGCCGAGGCCCTGCATAGTCTTCATGGGGAATTGTTGTCGGTCGGCCTCGACGTCGCGATGACCGACCGCCCCGCCGCCCGGGGTTTGGCTGGGGCTGATTCACGAGCTTGGCTGGAGCAGGTTGCGGCCGAGCGTGGGGCCAGCGCCGTCATCGACATCGTGGGAGACGATGCCCTGGTTGCGGTAGACGTCTGGGTGGTCAAGGAGCCGCCAGGACGGTTCGAGGTTACCAGAGTTGCCCTCGAACCGAACACAAAGAACCCACCGGAGAGGATCGCGATTCGCGCCATCGATGCCTTGCGGGCAAGCCTTCTCGAGATCGATTGGGCAGCACGAGGGCGGCGCGACGAACTCGTCGCAAAGCCACTGACAGCAACTCTAGCCAAGGACCGGGCGGACGAGCTCCCCAGCCATCGCGAACGCTTCGGCCTCGAAGTGGGCGCCGCTGCGCTCATGAGCCTGGACGGCGTCGGGCCTGCGGTCTTGCCCATCCTGCGCGTGGACTGGGCAGCTCGCTCGTGGCTCGTGGCACAGGCGGCGTTGGCAGGCCTGGGGAGCAGGCCAACGGTCACCACGACGGTCGGTAGCGCGCAGGTTGCCCAGCAATACGGCATTCTTGGCGGGTGCTTTCGGTTTCGCTCGGACCGACGGTTGTGGCCCTTGTTTGCGCTCGCGGCTGGCGTGATGCATACCTCGGTCGAGGGGCAGCCCGGCTTGGGTGCGGAAGCGCGCAGCGTGGACCAATGGTCGTTCCTCATGGACGGGAGCCTGGGGGCGGGGTTGCGCCTCTACCGTCGCTACTACTTGACCATGGCGGCGCATGTGCAGATGGCGGAGCCGTACGTCGCCATTCATTTCGTGGACGCTGTCGTGGCAACATCCGGCCGTCCCAATCTCCTCCTGACTCTTACCGTCGGTGCCTGGCTATGACCTCGAGTGCAGGAGTCGGGCTGCTTGCGATTGTGGGCATCGTTTTCGGCGGCACTGGCTGCTGGCGTGCCGACCTGTATCCCCTGAGACACGGGGCCGCGAAGGATGGTGGCAGCGACGCGACTGGTGCCGGCGGAGGGACCGGCGTGGGCTGGGTCCTCTACGTTGCCCCGGACGGCGATGATTCCAACCCGGGAACCCTCGCCCAGCCGCTTCGGACGCCGGCCAAGGCGCGCGACCTGGTGCAGACGAAGAACAGCGCGATGACCGCCGACATTGCGGTGTATCTGCGCGGCGGGACGTATCCCCAACCGAGCACCTTGACGTTTGCCAATGCCGACTCCGGCAGCGGTGGGTTCTACGTCAAGTACATGGCATACCCCGGCGAGCGGCCGCTCATCACGGGAGGGCAGCCGCTCAGGGGCTGGAGGCTATCCGACGCGACCAACAACATCTACTCGACCAGCGCGGGCACAACTCCTTTCCGACAGCTCTACGTCAACGGCGTCAAGGCCGTCCGGGCTCGCAACCCAAACCTCGGGGCGAACGGTGCCGCCAACTTCAACCGGCTTTCCGGCTTCGACTCGACGGCGCACAATGTGCAGCTCTCGAGCTCGTACGTGTCGAACTGGAACAATCTCACCAAAGTCGAGATGCACTTGATGACCGCTTGGGCGGACAATACCTTGCGTCTTGCGTCGGTCACGACTTCTGGCAACACAGCGTACGTGAAGTTCCAAAGCGCCGAGGACGCGATTCTCTTCGTGCGGCCCAACCCCCGCCTCGACCAACGGGGTTGGGGGGCGGGACGGGGCTTCTACTTCGAAAACGCGCTCGAGATGCTCGATCAACCCGGAGAGTGGTACCTCGACGAGACCACCGACGTGGTTTCCTACAAGCCGCGCACCGGCGAGGACATGGCGACGGCCTCGGTGGTCGCGCCGATGGTGGAGACGATCCTGAGCGTGAAAGGCACGAGCACCTCGGACCAAGCGGGCTACCTCTGGTTTGAGGGCCTGACCTTCGCGCATTCGACGTACACGCGTCCGAGCCAATTCGGCTTTCTCGACGCGCAGGCGGGCCAGTACAACCTGACAGCGCAGGCCAACAACAACCAAACCGTGGGGAGGCCTGCCGCCGGCGTCAGCGTCTTGAACGCCAATCACATCCACTTCGAGAGGAATTTGTTCACCCAGATGGCGGCGACGGGCCTCGACTTCGTCTCGGGCACGCACGACGACGTGATCATCGGCAATGCGTTCACGGACATCGGCGGCAACGGCATCTCGATTGGGAAGTTCACCGACAGCGAAACGACTGAGTACCACATCGCCTACAACCCGACCGACAAGTACGAGATCTGCACCCGCGACACCATCAAGGACAACTACATCAATAACGTCACCACCGAGTTTCAGGGGGCCTGCGGCATCGCGGCCGGCT
This sequence comes from Myxococcales bacterium, assembly GCA_003158455.1. GTDB lineage: Bacteria > Myxococcota_A > Polyangia > Fen-1088 > Fen-1088 > Fen-1137. The sequence continues at coordinate 42,257 of PMJO01000255.1, forward strand.
ACCCGGCGTACCTCGACGTCGAGCACAACGAGGTGACCGGGACGAATTTCACGGGCATTTCCGTCGGCTACGGATGGACGACCTCGACGACTGCGATGACCAACAACAAGATCAACTACAACAACGTCTACAACGTTGCGAACATTCTGGCCGGGGGCGCTGGGATCAGCACGATATCGAATCAGGGACCTGCATCCGAGATTCAATACAACTATCTCCACGACTTTGGCCAGTCGCAATGGGCCGACTACCCTGCGGAGGGACTGTACTTGGACGAGGGGACGGTTGGGTACACCGTCGCGCACAATCTGATGGTCAACACGCCCGGCACCGCGATCTCCTTGAGCGCCGGGGACAACCAGGTCACCGACAACGGCGCGAGTCCCAGTGGAGCCCCAAACACGCTGGCATCCGCGGGGATCGAGCTCAGCTACGCGGACATCAAGAATCTCGCTATTCCCGCGGCTACGTTCTGATATCCGCGAAACCGTTCACCCGAGCCCTCTGGCGCACGTTCTCCCGCCAGATCTGCGGATCTGGTATCGTGCGGCGCCTGCTGGTAGGAAAAAACATTTTATGCGAATTTCTCCGTCTTCGCCCCTCTCGCTTCGATTTTCGCTGGCGTGGCTTGGGTTGGCAGCAACGCTTCCCCTGTCCTGCGGCGGCCTTACTCCCATGCTAGATGTTACTCCGCAGGACGCCTCGGCCGGCCCCCGGGGTGGCAGCAATGGCTGTGGTGGCCGCTGCGGAACGCCCGATGCCAGCTCAGGCAAAGGCGGCGCAAGCGGCACAGGTGGCAGCAGCGGAGGCGGGTCGACCGTGGAAGCCGGTGGCTACGTCATCTCGGGAAGCTGGCACGGCTATGCGTGGACTGCCGCCGGGCCCGGCAATCAATCGACCATCGCGCCCGTGGATTTCTCCACGCTTGCCGACGGCAGCCCCCTGTGCGCCTCGGGCTCGGTCGGCGCGCAGCCCGACTGGAGCGGCTACGCGATGATCGGCGTGAACCTCAACCAAGCCCGGACCGGGGACACATCTATGAATACGGTCGTGCCAGACGGCGCCGGGGTAACCGTCGACGTCACCGACAGCGGGGGCTCCCAGCTTCGGGTGCAGATTTCGGGTCCGAACGGTGCGTCCGATCCCAACGACCGGTGGTGCGTGCCGATCACAGGCAACGGCGATTTCATTGCCTGGAGCAGCTTCAACACCGCCTGCTGGAACCTGTCGGGAAGCCCCTACCGCGGACAGCCGATTGCCCAGATCGCGATCACCGTCCCAGGCAGCAACATTGTGGCGGTGCCCTTCAGCTTCTGCCTCAATAGTTTCGCGCAAGTCGCCGGCAGCGCCACCGGTGGGGCAACGGCTAGCGGCGGCGCCATTGCCACCGGAGGTTCGCCCGCGGGCAGTCCGGTTGCCCAGCATGGCCAGCTCAAGGTCTCGGGCAACAAGCTCGTCGACCAACATAATCAGCCGACTCAGCTCAAGGGACCGAGCAGCATGTGGCTGAACTGGGAGAGCCAGAGGTTCGCAGAAGACAAGCAGGGGCTGCAGTGGCTGCGCGACAACTGGAATGCCTCGCTCATCCGTGCGGCCATGGGCGTCTCTGCCGGGTCCCCGACCGACTACCTGGACGACCCTGCGATCGCCAAGGGGCAAGTGAATCAGATCGTGCAAAACGCCATCGATTTAGGCGTGTACGTGATCATCGACTGGCATGAAGAAAATGCCAATTCCCACCAGCAAGCGGCCATCGCTTTCTTCACCGAGATGGCGCAGAAGTGGGGAGGCTATCCCAACGTCATCTACGAGCCCTTCAACGAGCCCACCAGGCAGGGCTGGTCCACGGTGATAAAGCCGTACCATCAGGCAGTCGTCAATGCGATCCGGGCCGTGGATCCAGACAACCTCATTGTTCTCGGAACGCCCACCTGGTCGCAGGACGTGGACGTGGCCGCCGCTGACCCGGTTTCCGGCACGAATCTGCTGTACACCCTGCACTTCTACTCCTGCACTCATACCCAATCACTGCGCGACAAAGGCAACACGGCGCTGTCACTCGGGGCCGCGTTGTTCGTGACGGAATGGGGCGCCACCAATTCCGATGGCGGGACACCAACCAACCCCCAGCTTTGCCTGGGAGAGGCCCAGCTCTGGCACGATTGGATGAACAGCAATGGGATCAGTTGGGCCGCTTGGAAGTTCGATCGCTGCGTCGACATGACCTGCTACTTCAATCCGAACGTCACGGTTCCCACCACGGGCGGCTGGACGGATGACATGCTCTATGGGCATGCGCTATTCGTTCGGGACCGAATGATGGAATAACGAGGGTGCCCAGCCCTGCCGATCTTTCGCGCGAGCTCGCCGTCGCGCGCCGGCTTGCCCGGCAGGCCGCTGACCTGGTGCGCCGCTTTGCCGAGCAGCCCGTCGCAGTGAAGTACAAGGACGGTGGCGAGCCGGTCACCGAGGCTGATCTGGCGGCCAACGCGCTCATCGTCAGCGGCCTGGCGCAAGAGTTTGCCGGCGACGCGATTCTGTCGGAGGAACTGCCCGACGACGGTTCGCGTTTGGCAAAGCCGCGCGTGTGGATGGTCGATCCCATCGACGGGACGCGCGACTTCATCCGCGGCCAGCCCGGCTACGTGGTCATGATCGGCCTTTGCCTTGACGGCCAGCCCGCTCTCGGCGCGGTGGCGCACCCGATCACCGGCACCCTGTGGAGCGGTGTCGTGGGCCAGGCCGCCTGGCGGGATCAGTCCGACGGAACCCGGGTGCCAGTGCGAACCTCCGCGCTGGCCGAGCCGCGCGGGGTGCGCATCGTGGTCTCCCAGTCACGCCGCTCGCCCCAGATCGATGTCTTTCGTCGTGCCCTAGGCGTGACCGATGAGATGACCGTCGGCAGCGTGGGCATGAAGGTGGCGCTGGTGTGCCAGGGCGAACGCGATCTGTATCTCTATCCGGGTGAGCAGACGAAACTGTGGGACACCTGCGGCCCAGAGGCGATTCTGATCGCAGCCGGCGGCCGGATGACCGACATGGACGGCCACCCGCTGGTCTACACCAAAGCCGATCTCAATAACCGCAACGGCGTAGTCGCCTCCAACGGCCCGCTCCACGAGCATGTCATCCAAGCACTAGCGGTCGCGCGGGGGAAGAGTGCCTAGAACACCGAACCGTTTGCCAGACCGAGTGGAATCTGGGCCCGGTCACCTTGCGGCCGAGCGACGGTGTGTTCCCCTCTTGGCCGGGCGCTGCAGCCCTTCGGCGGCCAAGCGCTCTTCGAGCCGGCGCTTGGCCTCGGCGAGGGGAATGCCACGAGCACGCGACTCATCGAGGCTTTCGCGCAAGTCGAGCCAGAAGCGCGCACCGCGCGCCAGTTCGGCGGCCTGACGCCTCTTCTTCGCCGCGTCGTCCACAACGGGCCTCGTTCTCATTGGATCACCTCGGTGAAGTCTACGACAAAGCATTGTCCGTGGTCCCTCGGTGAACTGATCAAGACGACCTCGGCAGGGACACGATGGGATAGAGTATGTCCCGTGGTCGAGATAGGCTCTTGCAGACCTTCCGCCGGCATCCGGAGTCGCCGCGCCGACCTTGCGGCGACAGGTCGTTTCTTCTGCCAAGAGACGAAACATGTCCAGCAATAGGAAACTCTTTCTCTCCGCGGTCACCAGCGAATTTGCCGCCTACCGCGAACTGCTGGCCAGTGACCTCAACAGGCCTGCGCTCGATGTCGCCGTACAGGAAGACTTCATCGTCACCGGCGGGAGCATGCTGGAAAAGCTCGACGACTACATTTGCGCCTGCGACGGCATCATCCACCTCATCGGTAAAGCCACTGGAGCCGTGCCGGAGCAGCCCGCGGTCGCTGCGCTGCTCAAGAGGTATCCCGACTTCGCCGCCAAACTGCCCACGCTCGCGCCCCATCTGAGCAAACCGCAGCCTGGTTTCTCGTACACGCAGTGGGAGGCGCATCTGGCGCTGTATCACGGGCGCAAGCTCTTCATCTATCTCCCCGCAGACTTTGATCTCGACGCCCTCAATGTCCCCCGCGACGCCCGCTTCGTCTTCAGCGTGGCTGAGATGCAAGCACAAAATGCCCACTACCAGCTTATCAGTGCGCTCGGACACGACCGCGGGCGGTTTCTCAATGAAGAGCGCCTCAGTTCCGCCGTGCTCCGCGACCTAGTCGAGATCCTGCCCCGGCTGGAGACGACCATCGATGTCCCTCCCACCAAGCTCCGCCACACTACCAAGCGGCTCATCGGGCGCGACGACGATCTCGCCCGGCTAGATGCCGCCTGGAACGATCCGCACAAGAACGTAGTTGTCGTTCGCGCCTTTGGCGGCATCGGCAAGACCTCGCTCGTCGCCACATGGATGGCCGAGCTGGCCCGCAAGAACTGGCGCGGCGCCGAGCGTGTCTTCGATTGGACCTTCTACAGCCAGGGCACCAATGACCAGCGCGCCGCCTCAGCCGACTCGTTCATCGCCGCTGCCCTCACGGCCTTTGGCGATCCCGACCCCACGCTCGGTTCCGCATGGGACCGCGGTGCGCGCCTCGCTCGTCTCGTGGGACGCATCCGCTGCCTCCTGGTGCTCGATGGCCTGGAGCCGTTCCAACACCCGCCTGGCCCTATGGAGGGAAGACTCAGGGACCCCTGCATCGAAGCCCTACTCAAGGGCCTTTGTGGCCACAATGCCGGGCTTTGCGTGGTCACAACGCGGGAAAAGGTCACCGACATCGAGCAGCACTACGGCCGCACCGCCGACGACATCGCGCTCCTTGCCCTCACTGATCTTGCTGGCGCAGCTCTGCTGTACGATCACGGAGCGACGCGAGCCGGCGCCCATGAGATCAAACCCGACGACCAGGAACTGCAAGCCGCCAGCCGGGAAGTGCGCGGCCACGGCCTGACTCTGCAATTGCTCGGGCAGTATCTCCGGCTGGTGGAAGATGGCGACATCCGCAAGCGCGACACTGTGCGCCTCGCGGATGCCGACCGCGAATACCAAAACGACGACAGCCGACCCTACGGCCACGCCTTCAAAGCCATGGAAGCCTATGAAAGATGGTTCCTGCGCGAGGGCGCGAGAGGCCGGCGCCAGCTCGCCGTCTTGCAGTTGCTCGGTCTCTTCGACCGGCCCGCCTCTAGGGCCTGCCTTGGAGCCCTGCGGACAAGGCCTGTCATCCCCGGGCTGACCGAGCCACTTGTCGGACTGGCCCCCCGCGACTGGACAATCGTCACGCGTCGCTTGCAGGAGATCAATCTGTTCTTCGTGCAAGCCGATGACTCTCTCGACGCGCATCCTCTCCTGCGGGAATACTTCGGCCAGCGCCTGCGCGATTCCAAGCCCAAGGCGTGGCGGGCAGCGCACCGGCGACTCTACCAACACCTCTGCGCGACTACAAAGGACAAGCCCAACGCTACCCTCGAAGACCTCCAGCCGCTCTACCAGGCGGTGGCCCACGGCTGCCAGGCTGGGTTGCAGCGGGAGGCGTGTGTCAAGGTCTACGAAGCCCGCATCCTGCGCGGCGAGATGCACTACACGTGGCATAAACTCGGAGCGTGGGGTTCAGACTTGGGCGCTCAGGCTTGCTTCTTCGAGACCCAGTGGAGCCGCGTCTCATCTGCGTTGACGGAAGCCGACCAAGCCTGGCTGTTGAACGATGCCGCATATATCCTGCACGCATTGGGCCGGCTGGGTGACGCACTCGAAACGATGCGGGCTGGGCTGCCAATTGAACTCGGGCGAGAAGACTGGAAGAATGCCGCCATCCGTGCCGGCAATCTGAGCGATCTCGATCTAGCGCTGGGAGACGTAGCCGGGGCGCTGGGGGACGCGGAGCAGTGTGTGATCTACGCGGACCGCAGCGGCGATGCGTCTCGACGGGCGGGAAGTCGCAGAAACTATGCCAATGTCCTCCACCATGCTGGCCGCAGGGCCGAAGCGGAGGCTCGCTTCCGAGAGGCCGAGCAGATGCAGGCTGAGGCCGAGCCAAACTACCCGCTATTGTACGCGGTTCAGGGGTTCGAATATTCCGTCCTGCTCCTGACCGAGGCGGAGCGGGAAGCGGGGAAAGCAGATGGAGAACCGGAGCAGGAAGAATTGCTCGCCACTTGCCGAGCAGTCACCGAGCGCGCAGCACAAACGCTCAAGTGGGCGACCAGGCTGAAGTTGCCCCTCCCCATCGCCCTCGACCACCTTACTTTGGGCCGCGCCGCGCTCTACGAGGCGATTCTCGAATCTCGGAGCTGCCGACGTGAGTCGGCACAAACTTCCCCCCGGCAGCCCACGCGCGAAGAAGGTCACAGAGGACTCCAGTCCGCGGCTACGGAGCTCGACCGCGCCGTGTCCGGTCTTCACGACTCCGGCGTGCAGGACCACCTCCCGCGCGGCCTCCTGACCCGCGCCTGGCTGCGCAGTCTCACTGGCCCACGCACCGGACCCGAAAGCGCGCAGAGCGACCTCGACGAAGCCTGGGAAATCGCCCAGCGCGGACCGATGCCACTCCACATGGCCGACATCCATCTCTATCGTGCGCGACTCTTCTTTCGCTGCAAGCCGTACCCGTGGCAATCCCCACAGCAAGACCTCGCCGAGGCCCGTCGCCTGATTTTCAAACACGGCTACCTGCGCCGCAAGGAGGAGCTCGAAGACGCGGAAACCGCCTTGAAGCATCTGGTGCCAGAAATCTGATCCAGACCCACCACATCTTCCCTGGCGCTCGGCTCCTTCCGCGTTGCGGTTGCGGCCGAGATCCAAATTGGACCCGGATCCGGAACCCCTTCTCTTCCGGCCTCTGTGCCCTCTGTGCCCTCTGTGGTGAAAAGGCTAGCTACGTCCCCGCCACGGTGATGCTCGATACCCGCAGGCTCGGGCTTTGCACCGAGCTGCGCGTGTCGAGGTCGTCGCCCACGCCATCGATGCTCTTCCACAGATCGTCGAAGTTGATCGAGATGGTGATCTCGCTAACCGGATGGACGCGGCTACCGTTGTCGATCCAGAAACCGTTCGCGCCCTGCGACCAGTCACCGGTCACGGGGTTGAAACCAAAACCCATCAGATCCGTCACGTAGAGTCCCTTTGCTACGCGTTCCAGTTCGGCCGGCGGCGTCTTGCCCGCCAGCAAGACGAAGTTCGACGTGCTCACATGCGGCCCGCCGCCGACCCCACGCCCGGCCGACCCGGTCGAACCACGCCCGAGTTTGCGCGCGGAGTACACATCGCAAAGGAAGGTGCGCAGCACCCCCTCGGAAACCACCACATTGGGCCGCGCCGCGAGCCCCTCGCCGTCGAAGGGTCGCGACCCGGGGGCCCGTCGTCGCAGCGGATCGTCCACCACCGTGACCAAGGGTGATGCGACCGCCGTGCCCTCGCGCGCGGCCAGGTAGCTGCTCTTGCGCCACACGGCTCCGCCCGAAACCACAGCCGCCAGTTGCCCCAGAAGAGCCCGCGCCGCTTCGGGCGCGAATACCGCCGGCACCTGACAGGTGGCAATCTTGCGCGATCCCAGCTTGGCCAGGGTGCGCCGGGCCGCCTCCAATCCGACCGCCTCGGCATCGAGCAATCCCGAGGCGAAGCGCGAAGCCGTCCAGTAGTGTCCGTTGCGCTTCTTGTTGTCAGCGTCGTCGCACACCGGCGCCACCACCAGCGACAGGCTGCTGCCGCGATAGCCGCCGGAAAAGCCGGCTGAGCTGGCAAATGCCGTCGCGCCCATCACGCGAGCCATGACCGCGCCCTCTGAATTGGTCACGCGGCGGTCGCACTGCAACGCCGCCTGCTCGCCCTGCCTGGCCAGGCGCAAGGCTTGGGCAGCATCGAACGACGGCGCGGTCTCGTCCCACAAATCAAGATCAGGAATTTCGCGCGCCATCTCGTGTCGCGCGGGCAAGTCGGCCAAGGGATCCGGCTCGGCCAGTTCGCACAGCTCGACCGACTCGTGCGCGAACTGCCGCATGGACGCAGGTGCGAAATCCGAGCTGTAGGTCACCGCCACCCGGTGGTCGCGCAGGACGCGCAAGCCGAGCGCCCGACTGCCAGCTTCCTTGACCAGCTCAGGCTCGCCCAGGCGGACCTTCACCTCTAGCTCGCAGCCGTCCCGCACCAAGACCTCAGCGCCCTCTGCGCCGGCCGCGCGCGCGTAGGACAGCATCTCCTCGGCCCATTCCTGGCAGCGCCGCGCATCGGGAAGCCTGCTCATGGCGTGCGCGTGCCTCCCACCGTGATGCGAGCGATCTTCACCGTCGGCGTCCCGACGCCCACTGGCACCGACTGCCCGTCCTTGCCGCAAGTCCAGGTGCCTTCGGACAGCTTGAAGTCGTGTCCCACCATGGTCACCTGGCGCAACACCTCGGGGCCATTGCCGATCAGGTTCACCCCGCGCAGAGGCGCGGTGAGCATGCCGTCCTCAATCAGATAGCTCTCGCTGAGTGCGAACACGAAGTCGCCGTTGCAAATGTTCACCTGGCCGCCCGAAAAGTGCTTGGCGTAGATCCCTCTCTGCACCGAACGAACAATGTCTTCCGGGTCGTCCTGGCCCCCGAGCAGCATGGTGTTGGTCATGCGCGGCAGCGGCTGGCAGCGAAAACTCTCGCGCCGGCCGTTGCCCGTGGCCTCGGCGTGAAAGTGGCGAGCCGAGATGCGGTCCTGCAAGTAGCCGCGCAGGACGCCGTTCTCGATGAGCAGGTTGCGCTGGCCTGGGTTGCCTTCGTCGTCCACGTTGATGGAACCTCGCGCATGGCCGACAGTTGCGTCGTCGACCACGGTACACAATTGCGAAGCCACCGACTTGCCGATCTGGTCCGTGTAGTTCGAGGTCTTCTTGCGGTTGAAGTCCGCCTCCAGGCCGTGGCCAACCGCCTCGTGCAGAAGGATGCCGGACTCGCCCGGCCCGAGCACGACCGGCATGGAGCCGGCAGGCGCCTCCTGGGCGTGCAACATGGCGATTGCGATGCGAGCCGCCTCCCGACCGTGCTCCTCAGGGGCATGCCCGGGCAACGCGAACAGTTCCAGACCACGGCGCAGGGCCGTGCCCGAGCGACCGCCCTGACGCCGGCCAGTTTCCTCGGCCACGGCGTGAACCCCGAAACGGAGCATGGGCTGCCGATCCTGAGCCAGTCGTCCATCCGAGGTGAAGACCAAGATCTCGCGCCACTCTTCCGCCAACGACACTTCCACCCGCACGATGCGGGCATCGAACCCTCGCGCCGCCGCATCGGCCCGGCGGAGCAGCGCAACCTTGTCCGGGCCGGGCTGGGCCAGCGATGACTCAGACACGGGATAGGTGTCGCTGCCGCGCAGTGAACTCAGCGCCGCCGGCGCCACCGTGCGATCCGCCGCCGCGATCTGGCCGGCAGTGCGCGCCACCTCGCGCATGCGCGCCGAAGAAAGCTCCTCGGTGTAGGCGTAGCCGGTGGCATCCCCGCGCAACACGCGCACGCCGAGACCCACGAGCAAAACCCGGCCGACACTGCGCACCTGCCCCTCTTCCATTACGAAATCGGCCCCGCGACGGAACTCGAAGTACAGGTCGGCGTACTGCCCGCCCGAGGCCAATGCCTCGCCCAGAAGTTGTTCGGCCACCGCCGTGTCGATCCCGGCCAGCGGGTTCGCTGCCAGGCGGCTGGCTGATCCCAGTGCCCGACTCACTCAGGGAGTGCTCAGCCCGAGTGCCTCGCTGTTCTTGGTGCGGATCTTGACCAGACCGCGCACCTCAACCTGACGAATCCGCTCGCGCGTCAGATTGAGGATGGCGCCAACGTCTTCCAGGGTGATGCCGCCTCGATCAGCCACGTCCAGCGAGCAGGTCTCAGCCATTTCCCACACCTCCAGGTGGGGGAAGTTGAGCTTGATGGCGCCGCTGTCGGGATTCACGTCCAGGTACAGGTGATGCTCGCAGCTCACGAACGGGCAAGGACGGGGCATCTTGAGGCAGTCCTCACGCGTGTGGGGACGCTCGACATCCTCGGGGTAGACCAGCTCCTGCGCCAGGCGCTTCTCGTCGCGAGTCAGGCGCTTGGGTGCGATGGTCTTCGACCGGAAGCGGCCGTCGCGCGATGGAACCACCTTGCGGCGAATCTTCGCGACTTCAGGCTGCGGCTGCTCGTCGAACATCTCGTCCTCGGGTTCCGCAAATTCCACTTGTTCCTCAAATTCGGCTCTCTCGTCGGCCATGGTGTTCCTCCCTCGCGTGTGTCGGTCGGGGATTGCGCTAGTACAAATCGCTGCCGCCCCCCGCGGCAGTCCCCGCTGCCGCCGCCGCGGCCTGCGAGGAAAAACTCGCTTCCAGACCAGAAATCCGCCGGACCAGTTCGCCGGCGGCGTGCTTCGCGGCCTCGATATCTCGTTCGATCTCCTGACGACGCTCCGGGCTCAGGGCCGGCCCCTTGGCCTCCCGCTCGAAGCTGGCGATGAGATCACGAAGACCCTTGCTGACACCTTCGATCTCCTGCTTGAACTGGACGAAGGAGCGCTGGATGTCCTCGATGGTGAGATTGCGCTCCATCATGGATTTCACCTGGTTCACCCGCCGCACTACGCCGGCCGGATACAGGCCGCGTGACCCGCAGTGCTTGCCCTTGCGCCCCACCCGCACCGATCGCGGCAACAGCCCGAGCTGCACGTACTTGCGCAGGGTCGCTTCCGAAAAGCGCACGCCCCGCGATGCGAACAGATCGACGATCTCACGCGAGCTGATGCCCTGGGGGAACCGCCCCTCGATGGCAACCAACTCGTCCTCGTCGAGCAGCCCCGAGGCGGGCATCGCCCCTACCTGAGTCTGCGCGCGAGCTGTCTCTATCTGGCGTCTCATTATCCGCTTGTCACTGTATTCTATTCAATAGACTCTTCTCAATAGACAAAAGCACTAGGCTTTTGTTCAGGTACCTCCCGAATCTCCGCGGCCGTCAGTCGTCGACCGGCAAACCCGCCGCCCGACGCTCACACCCAGCGAACGCTCCTGCTGGCACTGCTAGTTCGCCCCTCGAAGATTCGTCGCGGTTCACCGGCGGGGCCAGCGTCGGTGAGATCCACCCGGCCGGTCAATGTCTCTGCCCTATGGCATGCGGCGAGTGTCATGGACCTTCGCAACTGCACCTGTCCGAGAACAGATCGCGATGTCCCTTAGCATCCGGCCGAAAAGCCGGGCCGCTGGCAAGGAGGGNNGTGGGCGCAGGCGAGCTTTGCTCGCCGAAGCCCGTCGCGGGAGGTGCGGAACCCTTCCAGGGTTCTGCAGTGTATCGTCGGCCGTCGTCGCCTCCGTGAGTCCATGAAACTACGAGACGGGGTTCATGTACTTCCAGCGTTTCTTCCACCAACGCCGCGGCCCCTTGTCCACACAGCCAAACATCCGACTCTGCACCGGACAGAAGACGCGCACGTGCATGTGATCGTCGTGCGGCCGCGCGTCGGTTGGCTGGTGCAAAATCTCGCGTGCCCGCGCCACCAAGGCCGGATTGGCTTTCTCCTTCACTGCCTCGTGTAGAAGCAACTCAGCGAGCGGCTGGTGGATGAAGATCCACTGCACCTCCACGCTCGCCTCAGAAAGAAGACTTGCCACCAAGGCCCAGGTCCGCCGCAGATCGAGATGGCCGGCCGGCAACGGCTCGTTGATCCGCCGCCCCGTCCTGCCCGAGGACCACGCCACCGCGCTGCCGTCATCCGCGAAGCGAAGCATGGCGGGAAGGTTGGCAAGCGGATTCCCGTCCCCATCCACGGCATAGAAGAAAATGTCCACGTCGCGTCCGCTCTCGTGCGAACGGTGCATGCTCGAGTCTCCCCCGCGGCGCAGCGACAGATCTCCAACATGGGCCACGCTTCCCGGGGCGGCCTGCTCGACCTGCGCAAAGGCGCGCCGCAGACCGCCCACAAGTTCCTCGATGGCGAAGCTGCGGCCGCGCGCGCGCCAATCGGGGTGGACCTGGTAGCCATCTCCTTCGACCGGCAAGGCGACCGCACCCAACAGGACTCCGTGTGCGTGGGTACCCCAGGACAGGCTAGCGCCTCCAGTTCTGGCAAAGATCCCCACGCAGCCCGGAAGCGCGGTTAGAGCCGCGAGGGCAAGCTCAACTGCCTGCAAGCATCGCACGACCTCCCGCCCCTTCCCCCCTGACCTGCCCGTGGCCTTTGACGAACAGCTGCCGTCTGCGAGCACACCGGCCACCTGGCCCTGCACTTCCAGGGGCAATTCGCCAAGGCCTACCCGTAGGCCTTCTCCATCCTCTCCTGATCCTCCTTGCAACGGATGCAAAGAGTTGTCTCCAGCCGGGCCTCAAGCCGCTTAAGTGAGATGGGTTCGCCGCACTGCTCGCACAGGCCGAACGTGTTGTCATCGATGCGTTCGAGCGCGTGGTCGATCTTCTGCAAGAATGTCTTCTCGCGTCCGCGCAGCCTGAAGGTGAATGACTGCAGGTATTCGGACGACGCAAGATCCATTTCGTCAGGCAGATCGTCGGACTCAAGCGTCATGTCTTCGCTCAAAGTCCGCTGCGCGTTGCGGAGAATT
>PMJO01000016.1 GCA_003158455.1 Myxococcales bacterium
GAAGTCGTGCGCGATGCCGCCCGCGAGGCTGCCAATGGCTTCCAGTCTTTGCGCCAGGCGAAGCTGCGCTTCGAGCTTCTCGCGTTCCGCCTCGGCCCGCTTGCGCGGGGTGACGTCCCTGAAGTACCACACCCGACCAAAGTACTGCCCTTCCGCGCTGACCATCGGCGCCGAGTAGCGCTCAAGCGTCCTGCCGTCTTCCAGAGCGATCTCGTCCTGGCTCTTTTCGTCGGGATTTGCGTAGAGGTACTTCACCTTGCCGATGAACTCCTCAGGATTCTCCAGTTTTTCCATCGCCGATTGCAGGGCCCGTTCATCGGATTTGGACTCGATGACGTCAGAAGGAATGCCGCACATTTCGGCGAACCGCCGATTGGAAGACACTATCTTGCCGTCCGCATCCACCACGAGGATGCCGTCGATCGACGCGTCGTTTTGGGTCGAGAGGATGAGGTTCCTGAACCGCAGTTCGTCTTCCGCTCGCCTGCGTGCGGTGACGTCGACATGTTCGGCCTGGCAACAGACCAAGTTGCCGCTGGTGTCCCTAATCTCCCGCGCCGACACCAGCACCACGAACCGGCTCCCGTCGCGTCGGACAACAGGCACTTCCCTCGGTTCCATGCCCCCCTTTTCGGCAAGGATGCGCATCACCTCTGCGCGATCATCCGGGTTCGCGTAGAGTTTCGCGACATCGTCCACGGCGGCGATCATCTCCTGGGGGCTCGAATAGCCATACATCCACGCATAGGCTTGGTTTACCCGGATCAGGCGTCCGTCGGGCGAAGCCTGTGAGATTCCCATGATCGCATTTTCGAACAGGCTGCGGTACTCCGCCTCGCTGTGCCGAAGCTTCTCCTCGGCCCGCTTGCGCTCCAGTTGCACGCGCTGTCGCTCCAGCGCGCTTCGGACCGCCGGTCCCAGTCGTTTTACGTGCTCCTTGATGACGTAGTCCCACGCCCCGGCCTTCATGCACTCGACCGCCGTATCTTCGTTCATTGAGCCGGTGAGGATGATGAACGGCACGTCTGGACAACGCTCCACCGCGAGCTTGAGCGCGCTCATGCCGTCGAAGTGGGGCAGCCTGTAGTCAGATACGATGAGCTCGGGACAAAACTCATCCAGTGCCGCGAGATACTCTTCGCGGGTCTCTACTCGTCGAAATTTGCACGAGCCCAGCGCTTTCCGGATCTCCCGTTCGCTCAGCTCGGCGTCGCTGGGCAGATCCTCGACGATCAAAACACGAATAGTCTCACTCACGCAGCTCTCTCCTCCCAGTCACTGGCGGCCCGTCACCTCGGGGGCTGGTTCACCAGCAGCCAGTACAAACCCAGGCTGCTCACCGCTTCGGCAAAGGCGTCAAAATCGACTGGCTTCACCACATAGCTGTTGGCTCCCAAAGCATAGGCGGTTTTGATGTCCGGGTCTTCACGCGAGGAGGTCACGATAACCACGGGGATGGCGCGAGTCTTCTCGTCCTGCTTGAGGGCGCGGAGGACCTCCAGACCGCTCACCTTGGGAAGCTTCAGGTCAAGCAGTATCACCTTGGGCGAATGACCGTTGCCTCGTGTCGCATACTTGCCGCGACAGAAGATGAAATCCAGCGCCTCGGCACCATCCTCGACCGTGAAAAGGCGGTTGGCGAGGTTGTTCTTCTTCAGCGCCCGGGTGGTCAGCTCCGCATCCTGCGGGTTGTCTTCGACCAGCAAAATGTCCACTGCTTCCGTATCAGTCATGGTCACGCTCCTCTCTGTTGAAAGGCAAAGTGAAAAGTTGCGCCCTTGTCGATCTCGCCCTCGGCCCAGACACGTCCGCCGTGGCGGCGGATCACGCGCTGGACCAAGGCCAAGCCCACGCCGGTGCCTTCAAATTCTCTGGTGTTGTGCAGACGCTGGAACACGCCGAAGAGCTTGCCGACGTATTGCATGTCAAAGCCTGCGCCGTTGTCCTGCACGGTATAGACGTTCTCGCCTTGGTTTTGTTGTGCGCTCACCTTGATGACGGCCTGTTCCCGTTTGGATGAGAACTTGATGGCGTTCGAGAGAAGGTTCATCCACACCTGGCGCATCAGCGTAGGGTCCGCAAGCGCCGGTGGCAGGGCGCCAACCTGGAAGTCGATGCGGGCTCGGCCCTGCGGCGTGGTCAGCTCGTGGAAGACCGAGTTTGCCATGGTTCCCATGTCGATCTGGGAGAGGTTCATCTCGGCGCGTCCCAGGCGAGAGAATGCCAGGAGATCGTCGATCAGCCGGCCCATGCTTTTCGTATTCTCGCGAACGATGGAGCAGAGCCGCTTGCCCTCTGTGTTCAGATGGGGCGCGTAGTCGTCCGCCAGCAGGCGCGTGAATCCATCAATCGCCCGAAGCGGTGCCCGCAGATCGTGGGAGACGGAGTAGGAAAAGGCCTCCAGCTCCTTGTTCAATTCTTCGAGCTGCGCGGTGCGATCCCGGACGCGTTCTTCCAGACTTACGTTCAACAGGCGAATCTCATCTTCCGCCCGCTTACGTTCGGTGACATCGCGGGAAGACACCGAGACGCCAATGAGCTCGTTTGCACTGGTGCGGATCGGAGAATGAGAAATCTCAAAATAGCGACGAGAGCGGACCTCGTCACCGGAGAATGCCGATTCGACAAATGTTTCGCCTTGTAAGGCGCGGTCGAGATTCTTCCGCGCCAGCTGCCAATCCTCCGGCACCGACTGGTATTCAGCCAGACTGGCCCCGATCTGGATGTCGACGCCATAAAGCGCCTTCATGGTGGCAGCATGGCCGTCGTTGAACGTTGTGTAGCGGTACTCGCGATCCAGCGAAAAGACAGAGGAATCGGTGCTCTGCAAAATCGCGCGCAGAATGGCATATTGCTCCCGTAGCGCGTTCTCGGCCTGCTTGCGCTCGGTGATGTCGAGACAGGTGCCGACCATCCGCAGTGGCTTGCCTCCTTCGTCAATGAAGACGCGGCCCCTGGCATTGATGTCGCGCAAGCCACCGTCGCTGCGTCTGACGCGATAGTCGGTGTCGTAGGGCCGATCCTGCTTCAATGCGTCCGCGACATCCCGCTGTACGCGCTCCCGGTCGTCGGGATGCAGCCGTTCGACGAACTGCGAAAACCGGGAAAGCCCTTCCGGAACCACGTCGAACAGCCGATAGAACTCCTCGGAGCCGGTTATCTGGTCATTGATGGCGTCGAACTCCCAGTTGCCCAGATGCGCTGCACGTTGACCCTCCTCCAGCCGATCCCGGGCATCCTTCAAGGACTGTTCCACTCGCTTGCGACCGGTAATGTCCTCGAATAGGCCGAGCACCGATGTCACCTGTCCCCCATCGTGACTTACCGGCGCCTTTATCGTGTGGACCCAGTACTCCTTTCCCTGGGCGACGTATCTCTCCTCGATGTCTTTGACTCGCCCCGATTCCACGACCGCTCGGTCGTCCGCCCGATACTTCTCGGCCAGCTCGGTCGGGTAGAAAGCGAAGTCGTCTTTGCCCACGAGTTGCTCGGGTCTGCAGCCAAGGCTGGCGGAGTAGGGCTGGTTGGCTGCGAGGTAAACGCCATTGCGATCCTTGAGGAAGAGCTGCTGCGGGATGTTCTCGACGATGGTTCGATTGAATGCCTCGCTCTCTTCCAGCGCCTTTTGCGCCGCGCGCTCCTCCGTCTGGTCGCGAAACACGAGAACCACGCCGGTGGTCTCGCCCTTTTCGTTGCGGATCGGTGCACCGCTGTCGGCGATGGGGTGCTCGCTTCCGTCCTTGCCAATCAGCAGGGTGTGGTTGGCCAGCCCAACCACCTGTTCCTCGCGCAGCACGCGTGCAACCGGGCTCTCGACCGCGGCATGGGTTTGTTCGTTGACGATGCGGAAGACATCGTCCAGCGGCCTTCCGCTCGCGTGAGACTCGGTCCAGCCGGTAAGTTTCTCGGCCACCCGGTTCATCTGCTTCACCCGGCCGCCCTCGTCCGTGGCGATCACCGCATCGCCGATGCCGTACAACGTGGCTCGGGCGCGCTCCTCGCTCTCGCGCAGCTCTTCGTGGACCCGCTTGTGGTCGTCGATGTCCGAGTTGCTGCCAAACCACTTGACTACCCGGCCGTCGGCGTCGCGAAACGGGATCGCTCGAGTTCTGAACCAGCGGTACACGCCGTCCGCGCGTCGGATGCGGAACTCGATGTCGAAGACGCCCCCGCGCGGGGCGACTTTGCTCCACTCGGCCATCACCCGCTCGCGGTCGTCGGGGTGCAGCTGATCGAGCCAGCCATAGCCGAGTTGGTCCGCCTCGGGGATCCCGGTGTAGTCGACCCAGCGAGGACTCAGGTAGTCGCAAGGTCCGTCGGCCCGGCAGGTCCAGACAAGATGTGGCAACGATTCGGCTAGGGTGCGGTACCGGCGTTCGCTTTCCTGCAACGACCGCTGCGCCGTGCGCTCCTCGGTCTGGTCGCGGAACACGAGAACCACACCGATGGTCTCGCCCTTCTCATTGCGAATCGGTGCACCGCTGTCGGCGATGGGGCACTCTTCGCCGTCCTTGGCGATGAGCACGGTGTGGTTCGCCAGGCCCACCACAACCCCTTCACGCAGCACGCGCTCGACCGGGCTTTCGACCTCAGCCCGTGTCTCCTCGTTGACGATACGGAAAACTCGCGCCAGCGGCTGGCCCAGCGCCTCAGCTTCTCCCCACCGGGTGAGCTTCCGGGCTACTGCGTTCATCTGAAGGATGTTGCCTCCCGTGTCGACCGAGATCACCGCATCGCCGATACTCTGCAGCGTGGTCTTGAAGCGCTCCGCTTCGGCCTCCAGAGCAGCGACCCGGCGTCGAAGTGCTTCGTTCTCCCGGACTAGTCGGTCGGGTTCTCCTGTAGCGCTCATCGCCCCGTCCCTTCCTCGCTAACTTGTGGGCCGCGAGTATCTCATGCCGGCGTGGATCTGACACGGGTTTATTCGGCGCTTCTTCGGGGCAAGTGGCTGCAAGGTTCGCGGGGCGTGTAACGTCGCAGGATACAGTTCGAAACGATGGTGTGAACGCTACGCGACTGGGTCGCCATCAATCGGAAGCCGGATGGTGAACGTGGTCCCTTTGCCTACCTGACTCTCGAAGGTCAGTGAGCCATGATGCTTTGTCACGATGATAGAGCGGGCGATGGCCAGACCTTGGCCACTGCCTTTGCCCACTTCCTTGGTAGTAAAAAATGGGTCAAAGATGCGCGGGCGGATGGCTTCTGGAATTCCTGACCCAGTGTCGGCGATATCGATGCGCGCCAGGTCGCCTTCTCGGAAAGTGGTGATGCGAATCGTGCCCTTGCCTCCTCCCTGGCCGACCACATCCCCGATGGCGTGCGCCGCGTTGACGATGAGGTTCAAGAAGACCTGGTTCAGGTCGCCCACGTGGCAGCGCACGGGCGGCAGGTCGCCAAATTCGGTG
>PMJO01000195.1 GCA_003158455.1 Myxococcales bacterium
CAGCCGTTCTTCGTGGGATCGTCGTTCTTGGGGCCCGGCTCGGTTGGGCAGGCGTCGTCGACGTCGAGAATGCCGTCGCCGTCGGTGTCCTTGGGCAGCGGACAGCCATTCTTCTTGGGATTGTCGTTCCTCGGGCCCGGCTCGGTCGGGCAGGCGTCGCTGGTGTCGGGGATGCCGTCGCCGTCAGTGTCCTTGGGCGGCGGGGGTGGCAGGGGCGGGGGCGGGGGCGGGAGAGGCTGAGAGCCGCCGAAACCCAGGTATGCGGCGAGTAGGATCTCGTAATCGGGGCCGTGGAAGCCACACTCGTCACAGCTGCTGTCGTGGGAGGCAAACGCGGCGGGTGGGAACATGATGCGGCCGTCGAGGCGCAGCCCGAAATAGTCGGTGAGCGGGAACTTGGCGCCCACGCCAACGTGGAACATGTCATCGGTGTCCTTGAAAGGCTCGCCGTTCGGGCCGGGGGAGTTTTTGGGGAACTCCGACAGGGCGCCCCACCCGACCAGGGCGAAGGGTCGCACATAGCCGGAGTGAATGAAGGTCGCGATCACCTGGCCACGGTAGCCGAGAATGATCTCGCGCGTGCCGGCGGGATCGCCGAAACGCGTGTGGGTGGGCGAGATCATGGCTTCAGCCTCGAAGCCCACCCAGCAGTTGAGGTTGTAGGCCAAGCGCAGACCGAAAGCCCCGCCCAGGTCAGGCGAGTAGCCTGGGTCAGAGGCCGTGTAGCGGCCCAGCCCGCTCTGCTTGTCGTAGAAATGGAGGCCACCAAAGATCCCGACCTCGAAGGGCTGGACGAATGGCGTTTCCTCGGCGGCCAGCGCACGCGGTGGCGCGACGCCGGCGAAAGCAGCCAGCAACCCAGCGCTCAGGACACCCGACTTCAGCAACAACTTTCTTCCTCGGCTTTTCATGCGATTTCCTTCCTTGTAGGAACACCTTTGTCTTTCAACCACCGCGTCCCCTCTCACCCTCGCTTCAGCAATTTCCACCACACGGGAGCCTGGTGCGGACAGGTGGTCTTCTCCCCTCGCAGCATTTGGCCAGAAGAATGTCCCACCGCCGCTCGCGCGTCAACTGCGGCGATTCGCACTGCATTCAAGCGCACGCCGAGGGCTTGCCTCTTCTGCCAACTGGCGGACCAGACGGGTCAACTGGATTTCAGGGTCCACGCGCGACGACTTGAACGCGCGGTCGGCCTGGTACAGGCGTTCAAAGCTGCGGCGAAGGGACGCCACCGACATGCGTCGAGCGGGAATCAGCACGTCGTCGAGGAAAAAGGGAGGCAACCCAACCGCAGCGGCCATTTCGGCGCGGGGTACGTTCGCGGCGGCCAACTCTTTTGCGCGCCAGGTTTGCCGAAGCTGGCGTAGCAACATGGCCTGAATGCGCAGGGGCGGTTCGCGGTTGCGGAGCATGTTGGCGACCAAACGGAGCGCACGCTGGGCGTCGCCGGTACCGATGGCCTTGGTTAGCTCGAACACGCTGCGCTCGCGCGATTCTGGCACCAGCTCTTCGACCTGGGCGCGGCTGATGCGACCCGCTTTGCCGACATAGATCTCCAGTTGCTCCAGCGCTTGCATCAGCCGGCCGAGGTCAGGGCCGGCCGCGCTGGCCAGGGCTTCGGCCGCGTCGCTGTCGATGGTCATGCCGCGCGTCTTGGCTTCACGGGCGATGAACGGGCCCAGCTCGCGATCCTTGAGCCGGGCAAACTCGTGTAGATAGCCGGCCTTTCGCAGCGCCAGAAAGGCACGCAGGCGGCCATCGATCTTTTCGGCCAGGAGCACCAAGCAGGTACTGGGGTTGGGATTGGCGGCATAGCCAGTCAGCGGTTCCAGGCCGTCGGCCTTCACCTGCTCCAGGCCGCGACCGATCACCAGACGTTGCTTGGAAAACATGGGCAAGGTGCGGGCTGCCGCCACCACCTCAAGCAGCGCGACTTCCTTCAGATCAAAGAGCTCGCAGTTGAGCCCCGAGCTGTCTCCCGCCGCGCCAAGAATCTTGCGCCGGAGGGCCGCCACCGCACGGTCGACGAGAAAGCGCTCCGGGCCGTGCAGACAGTAGATGGGCGCGATCTCGCCGCGCTCAATAGCGCGCAGCAGGTCGGGCTCTTCCCGTGCGGGCACGCGACCTTCCTACCACACTATTTCAGGAGGCGGATGCTGTCGCCGTCGACGACATAGACGAGAGGCAGATCGACGCGGCCGTGATCGGGACCGAAACGGATGTCGCCGGTCATCCCCTCGAAGCGCCCGCTCGCCATCAGGCGCAAGGCATCGGCGCGGGTGCGCGCGCCGCGCTCGACGACCCCGCGTAGGATCGACAGGCCGTCGTATCCGTAGGCGTCCGCAGCCGTCGGGTTGGTGCCGTAGACTTCGCGAAAGCGGGCGACAAAGTTCCCGCTGCGCGCATCCTCGGCCGGATAGTAGCCAGGGCAAAGCATAGCGCCCTGGACGTAGCGCTCGGCGTTCCGGAGCAGTCGCTCGGAAAGGCTCAAGGCTGTGGAAAGCAAGAGCACCTCGCGCCGGCCCGAGGTCGGCATGGTCGTCGAGCTGGGCGCAACCAGCAAGCGCGGGCGACGGGGCCAGATGTTGGCTACAGCCAAGGCTGGCGCGATGAGTTCTAGGCGTGCCGCCTCGTCGGGCACGAACAGGGCATCGAAGGCAAGCTTGCGCAACTCATTGACCTGCGCGGAGAAAGACGTGGCAGCCGCCAGATAGGTGATATGCGCGATCAGCGTGCCGCCACCGGCAGAGACGGCATTCTTGAAGGCGCCGGCCAGTCGTTTGCCCGAGGCGCTGTCCGGCCCCAACACGATGAAACGGCGTGCGCCCAGTGACAGCGCCCGTTGCGCCAACGCGATGGCGCGCGACTCGGGCGCATGGATGAGTTGGAATGCGGTGGTGCGGGCGCCCGGTGCATGCTCGTCGAGCAACAGAAAGGGCACGCCATCGCGCGTGGCAAGCTCAATGCCGCGCGGATCGGGCGCGCCCAGCAGGCCGATCACCGAGTCCTCACGCTCAAGCGACCAAGCCGCCGCGCCCACGCCCGCAGTCCCGGCGCGCTCGGCGGGAGCGGCGGCATCGCGGAGAAAGAGATGATAGGGCGAAGGGTCGCCCGAAGGCGTGGGCTCAGCCACCACCAGCATCGACCCGCGCAGCACGACCTCGCCCAGGCGGGCTTGTGCTCCCGACTGGGGAACCGCCAGGCCGAGCCGAAGCGGATCACCAGTGGGCGTCTCCTGCAGGGCAGGGTCATAACCCAGGTTGCGCCGAACCAGGCCGATATCCTGCTCCAGCCGGATGGCGCTGGCCTCATCTCCCCGCGCGCGCAACCCAGCCACGGCCTGTGCCCCAAGCATGGCGCGTACGAACGGGGCACGCGAACTACTCAAGGCAGCAAGCGCGTCTGCGCCGGAGATCTTCTCGGCCACCTCCTCGGCGCGGCGGCGGGCATAGGCGCGCTCAGGCTCCCGGGCTCCGTCGATGCTGCGATACTGATCCCACTGCTCGATGGCGGCCACCAAATCTCCCGACTCGGCCAGGGCCTCGGCTGCGGCGGCGCGCAGAAGCAGGGGTGCATCGCCGTCGCGCATGCCTCCGATCGGGGGTGGTCCGGACGCGAAAAACGGCCGCAGCAGCGCCACCGCCAGCACGGGGTTGTCCAGCCGGCTGGCGGCGATTCCGCGGAGAAAGTCGAAATCGGGGGTTCTCCCGCCTGCGTCGGCCTTTTCCAGCGTGGTTTTGGCTCCGGCGGCGTCGCCGGACACGATCTGAACCCGCGCCAGAAGGGCGATGGCAGCCGGACGCTGGCGGTGGTCTGGATGGTTGCCCAGGAAGGCCTCCAGCGCCTTGCGCGCCATGTCCGGATCCGACGCGAAAGCCTTGCTAGCCGCCGCCCGAAAGTCCGCGTCGCCCCCGCGATCCTCGTGCGGCAAGCTCACTTCCGTGGCACCCGCCTCGGGCGGAGCCGGGAAGGGGCCCTCCTGGCGGGTCTGCACCTGCCCGCTGGCACAGCCAGCGATCAGGAAGGTGGTGAGCACCCACGTGCGCATGGCCTGGTTCTACGACAGTCGCCGAGCTGAGTCGACTCTCGGGAAGGCGAGATATGTCCGCCCCGCGCCCCCGCGCGATCTTCTGACCGCGCGGGGGCGATGGCCCGGATCGGCCGGGCCGCGGGGAGTGCAGAGCCCTCGCCGGGTTCCACACCAGATCTTCGACCGCCGGCTAGTTTTGCCGGGGCGGTGGTTCCGTCAGCGACTTCCCTTCTTCAGACAAACCTTCGGCTTCCAGAATCGCGCGGAGCCGCTTCACCTCTTCCGGGCTCAAGCGCGCCAAGTCTGCTTCCCTTCCCTCGTTGATCGCGTCGTTCCATTCAGCGGATCCCGGACGGATGTGCCGTAGCTGCATCGTCTCCCTCCCTACTTCATTTTTCGGTGGCGTCGCCTCTCTTGCGGCCGCCAGCTCGCATTCCCAACCTTTGTGAGCACCGAGGTATTCCCAAACTCACAAACGAATTCTCCCAGATTTGTCTGGGGCGGAACAGAAAAAATCGCACAACGCATCGGGCCTTGCACGGCGGACATCTGCCGCGTCCTGCCCCGCGTGTGTTATGAAACTCGGCGCAATGAGAATCTCAAAGACCCTGATCCCGACGCTGAAAGAGGCTCCCGCCGAGGCTGAAGTTCCGTCCCACATCTTGATGGTGCGTGGCGGATACCTGCGCAAGCTGGCCGCCGGCATCTACTCGTTTCTGCCACTCGGCTGGCGCGTTGTGCAGAAGATCAGCCGCATCGTGCGCGAGGAGATGAACCGTGCTGGCGCGCAGGAAGTCTTTCTGCCCGCGGTTATCCCGGGCGAGCTTTGGCAGGAATCCGGGCGCTGGGATCACTACGGCGACCAATTGCTTCGTTTCAAGGATCGCAAAGGTGCCGACTTCGTCATCGGTCCCACCCACGAGGAAGTGATCGTCGATCTAGTCCGCCACGACGTGCGCAGCTACCGGCAATTGCCGCTCACCCTGTTCCAGATCCAGACCAAGTTCCGCGACGAACTGCGCGCGCGCGCCGGGCTGATGCGCGGGCGTGAGTTCATCATGAAGGACGCCTACTCCTTCCACACCAGCGAGGAAGATGCCTTGCGCGAGTACAAGAACATGTACGAGGCCTACACGCGCATCTTCACCCGCTGCGGCCTGGCCTTCCGTGCGGTCGAGGCCGACACCGGCGCCATCGGCGGCTCGCAGTCGCACGAGTTCCAGGTGCTGACCGAGACCGGCGAGGACGCCATCCTGGCTTGCGACAAGTGCGACTACGCCGCAAATATCGAAGAGGCCAAGGCGCGTTCGGTGGCCGCGACGCCGTCGGGGGCGCCGGCTCCTGCCGTCGAGAAGGTTGCGACGCCGGGCAAGCGCACCATCGAGGAAGTGACCGCATTCCTTGGCTGCCAGCCCCATGAGCTGGTGAAGACCCTCATCTACCTGGCCGACGGAAAGCCGGTGGCTGTGCTGGTACGCGGGGATCGATCAGCCAACGACGTCAAGGTGAAGCGAGTCCTGGGCTGCACCGAACTGGTGCTCGCAGCGGACAAGGCAGTGGAGGAAATCACCACGGCTCCGGTCGGCTTTGCCGGTCCGGTGGGCCTTCGTATTCCGATCTACTGCGACCACGAGGTGTGCGCGCTGCCGTCCTTTGTGTGTGGTGCCAACGCCGCAGACCTGCACCTACGCAATGTCGTGTCCAAACGCGATTTCTCGCCCACCCAGTGCGGCGACTTCCGCCAGGCTGCGCTGGGCGATGCTTGCCCGCGCTGCCAGCACGGGCATTTCACCGGATACCGCGGTATCGAAGTGGGGCAGGTGTTCTTCCTGGGCACAAAGTATTCTGCGCCCATGAAGTGCAACTTCCTCGATACCGACGGCAAGGAGAAGCCGATGGTCATGGGCTGTTACGGCATCGGGGTGACCCGCATCGCGGCCGCGGCCATCGAGCAGAATCACGACGCTGATGGCATCATCTGGCCGGTGCCCATCGCGCCTTTCGAGGTCAGCCTGCTTTCGCTGCAAGTTGGCGACGCGCAGGTGACCGCGGTTGCCGAGCGCCTGCACGACGAATTGCAGAAGGCGGGTGTGGACGTGTTGTTCGACGATCGCGACGAGCGACCGGGCGTGAAGTTCAAGGACGCCGATCTCATCGGGATGCCATATCGGATCACCGTGGGCAAGAAGGGGGTGGCCGAGGGAGTGGTCGAGCTCAAGGCGCGGCGTGCGCCCGAAGTGCTGAAGGTGAAGATCGAGGACATCGTGCGCGTGGTGGTCGACAAGGTCGAGCGCGAGCGGGCAGGGGGGCTGGCGTGAGCGTAGGCACGATTTCCGCGCGCGAGCGCGTGATCGTGGCGCTGGACGTGCCTGATCTGAGGACAGCGGGGGATTTACTCGACCGGCTGGAAGGTCAGCCGATCTTCTACAAAGTCGGTCTGGAGCTGTTCGTGGCCGAAGGCGCGCGGGCCATCGAGGCGGTACGCAGCCGCGGCGGCAGGGTCTTTCTCGATCTCAAGCTGCACGACATTCCTGAGACCGTGGCCCGCGCCGTGTCCTCGGCCACGGGCCTGGGGGCTGAGTTGCTGACCCTGCACACCGCGGGCGGTCTGGCCATGATGAAGCGGGCGGCGCAGGCGGCCCAGGGGCGGGTCCAGCTGCTGGGCGTGACCGTTCTCACCAGCCTGGCCGAAGACGATCTGCGGGCCGACGGCATTTCCGGCAGCATGCGCGCAGCCGTGGTGCGACGGGCGCAGCTGGCCAGCCAAGCCGGGATCGCTGGCGTGGTGTGCTCGCCGCAGGAGGTGGCTGACGTGCGCCGGGCCTGTCCGTCGCTGCTGCTGGTGGTGCCTGGGGTGCGACCAGCGGGCGCCGATGTTGGCGACCAGAAGCGCGTGGCCACTCCGGCCTCGGCCATCGCGGCCGGCGCAGACTATCTGGTCGTGGGCCGGCCCATCCGCGATGCCGCGAACCCGGCAGCCGCATTTGTCGCAATGGTCGCTGAAGTCGTAGCGGCCGGAAAGTAGGCGCGTGGCGGACGAAGCATCGTCGCGAGTGGTGTTCGGTGTTCGGCCAGTCGAGGAACTGTGCCGGGCGCGGCCGCGCGAAGTGGCCGTTGTCTATCTGGCCGAGGGACACCGTTCGCGCGAGATCGACGTGGCGGTGGCCGTGGCCAAGGATCGCGGCATCGCCGTCGAGATCCGGCCCCGTGCTCTGGTGGCCGGGCTGGCCGGGGCGCCTGCCCATCAGGGCATCGTGGCCATTGCCGGCGAATATCACTATGCCTTGATCGCGGACATGCTGGCCGCGGCACAAGCGGCGTCTGAGGCGCCGCTTCTCCTGCTGCTCGATTGCATCACCGACCCGCAGAACTTCGGCGCCTTGGTCCGCAGCGCGGAGGTGCTGGGCGCGCATGGGGTGGTCATTCCTGACAAGCACGCGGCGCCGGTGACCGGCGCGGTGGTCAAGGCCTCGGCCGGGGCAAGCGAGCGTATGCGCATCGCGCGGGTGCGCAACCTGCTCGGAACGATCGATTGGCTTGGATCGCAAGGCGTACGGGTGTGGGGCGCGGCGGCCGAGCGGGGCGTGACTTTGGCCCAGACGGAATTTGCCGGCCCCACTGCTTTGGTGGTGGGCGCAGAGGGCCGCGGTTTGCGTGAAGCGGTGGCTCGGCGTTGCGCCGGCATCGTGCAGATTCCCCAGCGCGGGCAGGTGTCGTCGCTCAATGCTTCAGCCGCTGGCGCGATCCTGCTCTACGAGGCCATGCGCCAGCGCTTGCTTGCGCGGCCGTAGGGCTGCCGCAGGCCGCCCCTCACCGCGCTTCCATTTCGGCCGCGGCCAGCAAGATGACGCACAGGCCGTGGGGGGAGTTCGTGAGCCTGCTTTGGCCAACGTAGCCGGCGTAGTTGTCCTGCACGCTCATGCCTTGCACGGCGCCGGTGATGCTTGGCGCCCCAGAGGCGTCGGTAGTGACCTTGGTTTGCAGCCCCTTCCAGCCACTGTCGGCCACGGCGGAGTAGCTGGAATCGATGTACCCGCGGTTGACCGCGACCTTCAGCGCATAGACGAACATCCCGCTGGCCGAGGTTTCGGTCCAGTTGTCAGTCTTGCTCCCCTGGTCCATGACCTGGTACCAAAGCCCGGTCTTCGCGTCCTGGGTGGCTTTGAGCCCGGCCGCCACACCGGTGAGGATAGTCATCAAGTCACTGCGACCGGTCTGACTAGCAGGCAGATCAGCCAAGGTGTCAACCAGGGCCATCACATACCAGCCCACGGCCCGGCCCCAGATGCAGGGTGACCGGCCGTTGGCATCAGCCCATGCGGGCTTGGTCGTACCGGAGGGATTGTTCTCCCACCACGCGTGGTAGTAGAGGCCGGTCGCGCTGTCCAGAGTGTGCGCCGCGATGAGAGTCGTCTGTTTGACCACCGTATCGCCGCAGGTGCTGCAGTTGCCAAACACCGCCCCATGGTGGGAATGTTCTTGTAGGAGGCCTGAACGCTGTCCGCCGCGGTCTTGTACTTCGCCAATCCGGTTTCTTGGTACAAGAAGGGCAGCAATACCGAAGGCTGCATATTGTCGAAAGCGGTGAACGTTGTCCCAAGCTTGCTGACAACACCACTGGCGTTCACATTCTCGTCGATGTACTTCTGGATGTACGCCAGGTAACGGGAATCCCCCGTGTGACGGTAGACCTGTCCCATTCCCCGCAACACGATGCCGTGGTTGTACTCGAAGCCGGCGGTCGTGGTGATGTCCATTGGATCGGGCCACTTGGCGAGTATCATGTTGGCAAAACGCACCGCGAGCGAGTCGGACGCAAGCGTGGTGCCGGCGTCGCCCCCGCCTCGGCCTGCGGCTCCTGCGTCGGTTGCACTTCCCCCGCTGCCGGAGCCGCCTTTGCTTGTGGCGCCTCCCTGGGTGGTTGTCCCCCCGGAGATCGCCACACCACCCGCGCCAGTCGTGCCCCCGCTGCTGATGGAGCCGCCCCGGCCTCCAACAGTTGCGGAAGAGGTTTCGGTGCTGCTGGACCCGCCCTGGGTGCCGCCAGTTAGGGTTGCGCCGTCGCTCGCCGTGACGCCGCCGGCTCCCGCGCCGCCGCTTGCAGCGGCGCCGCCGGCACCTCCGCTGGCGGCCCCGCCGGTTCCACTGGAAATCGAGGTGCCGCCTTGGCCGCCGAGGCTGCTGCTGCCTCCATTTGGGGACGCGCCACCGGTGCCGGACGATCCGCCAGTCTGCGTGCTGCTGGAACCACTCTGCCTACCACGCGCCACCGCAGCGTCCGGCGAGGAGCTATCCGACGTGCAAGCAGCCACGCCCGAAGCTAGCGGGAAGCAAAGCAAGATCGTTCCTTCCGCGGTCGGAAGCGATACTCCACCTACGCGCGGTCCGTTGGCCGGCCGACGGTCTCCAGGCTGACAGAGAATACTGGCCGAGCGCGCCGTCAACTTGTACATGGGATCTCCTCTGGACCTGGTGTAGCCGAAGAAACCGGGCACGAACGCAAGGCATTAGGCTCGGCCCAACAAGGGTGAATTTGAGTGTACCAGTAACCTCGCCACAGGAAACGCGAACTCGGGGAAGACAAGTCGCGTGGGGAGCGGCGAGTGCAGAGCAAAACCCTTCGAGGGTTTCCATGTGAACGACTTGGCACCCGCGCAAGGTCTGCTAGATTTTCCCACCCGGAGGTTTACTGAACATGTCACGCATTCCCGTCGCTGTTGTAGGCGCCACTGGGCTGGCAGGCCAGGAGTTCCTGGTTTCGCTGGCTGGGCATCCCATGCTCCAGGTCGTGAAGGTCGCGGCGTCCAGCCGCTCGGCCGGCAAAACCATGGCTGCGGCCGCCAAGGACGACAAGGGTGCCTCAAGATGGTTCTGCACCGAGCCCCTGCCTGACGAGATGGCCGGCCTCAAGGTGGAGGATTCGGCGACCATGACGACCGACGGTGTGCGCTTGGTGTTCTCGGCGGTGGAGGCGGACGTGGCGCGCGAGTTGGAGCCAAGGTGCGCCGCCAACGTGCCCGTGATTTCGACCGCGAGCGCCTTCCGCTACGAGCCGGATGTGCCGGTCTTTCTGCCCGGCGTGAACTGGGACCATGTCGGCCTCATCGATGTCCAGCGCAAGAAGCGCGGGTGGAAGGGGTTCATCACTCCGGGTCCGAACTGCACCACGGTCGGCCTAGCCATGACCCTGCGACCGCTCGACGTCGCGTTCGGCATTGAACGCGTGATCATGACTTCGATGCAGGCGCTTTCAGGAGCGGGCCGCTCGCCCGGCGTCACTGCCATGGACATTCTCGACAACATCATTCCCTACATCCCCAAAGAAGAAGAGAAGGTCGAGCGCGAGACCGCAAAAATTCTGGGCAAGCTGGTAGGGGACGCCATCGTGCCGGCGCCGCTCTCGGTGTCGTGCACCTGCACCCGCGTGAACGTGCTGGAAGGCCACACCGAATCGGTTTTCGTTCAGCTGCAGCGGCCCGTCCGCCTCGACGATGTCAAAGCCGTGTGGCGCGATTTTGGCGCTGACCTGGCGGGCATGGGTCTGCCCTCGGCGCCCAAGCGCCTCATCGCGATTCGCGAAGATCCATATCGCCCACAGGTGCGGCTGGACCGCGACGAGGAGGGCGGCATGGCCACCGTGGTGGGTCGCCTGCGCGAGGATCCCGCCCTGCCCAATGGCATCAAGTACATCCTGGTATCGCACAACACCCGCATGGGCGCGGCCAAAGGGGCCATCCTGGTGGGCGAGTACCTCATCAAGAAGGGCCATATTGCCTGATGGGGGACAGGCGCTTCTTGCTACGAAGTGCCCAGATATATTAGTAAGCAATTTCAGCTAGTTACACCTTAACCCTTCCACGCTTTCATGACGGCGCGGCGGCTTGGGTGCACAATGGGGCTCCGGGACACAGCGACTCGGGGATCAAACTCGTGCAGCAAGCGATATCACTACCAACTCAGCCGTTGTGCAAGTCGAACGGCGCGCGGGTCAGGCCAGACGAATTGAGCCGTTTGGCTAGCCTGTTGGCGGCCAAGCTGAAGGCGGGCCTTTCGCTCGGACAGGGGCTCTATGCCCTGTCCGTCGAGGCCAAGAATCCGCGTCTGGCAGCGGCATTGAAGGGGACAAAGGCGAGCGTGGACAATGGCCGTCCTCTGGGCGAAGCCCTGCGCGACTACCCGGAGGTGTTTGACGAAATCACCGTGGCTATGCTGGGTGCGGGCGAGCGGAGCAATCGGTTGCCGATCGAGTTGCAGCGCTTGTCAGGGTATTTGAGTACCACGGCGAAGATCGCACACGGCCTAAGCGGCGCAACCATGCGTCCCCTGGTGGGTCTCGGCGCCGGCTTGCTGATGGTCCTGGTCGGCCTTGCCGTCGCGGCTCCTAGCGTGGAACCGTTCCTGCGGGGCCTGCCGGAGCGAGAATGGCCAATGGCCACGCATCTGGCCATCCGGGTCTCGCATGGCGCCCGCTTAGTTTTGCCCGTCGTGCTGGCTGTGGTTGCTATCGCCTACGCGATCTTCCGCCTCCTCGTGCGTGGAGAGAAAGGTCAGATTTGGTGGAACGGGGTGCTCTTGCAGGCACCCATCATTGGGTCGCTGTGGCGGGCCAAGGCGGTGGCGCACTTCACCCGCACCACCGGGGTGCTGGTCGCCGCCGGTATCCCGGTGTCTGACGCCATGGAAAGCGCGGCTATGACCGCGGGCAACGTGGCGGTGCGTGGGGCCGTGCTGCTAGCAGCAGACAAGGTCAGCAAGGGCCGCGACTTGCCTACTGCGCTCGCCGAGGTCGGGCTGGTTTCGCGTTCGGAAATCAACACCATGCGTGCGGCCGAGCGGCGCGGAACCTTGGGTGAGACGCTGATGAAGGACGCGGAGGTGGCCGACGCCGATCTCTTGCGGCGCATCAGAAGAGTCAAGAACGCGGCACAATTGGCGACAATCTTGCTGCTGGGTCTCCTGGTTGCCGGCGCGTTGCTGGGGTTTGTCGGCCCTGTCCTCGCGGGACACTAGTCAGCATCGCGCGGTGGATCGAAGTTAGCTATTTCACACAGCAGAATCGGATCGCGTTCCGCGGCGTCCTGGTTGGTCCTATTTCCACCCGAGGCGATATCCAGCATCGAAAACAAAGCCGCCTGTGTTGCCCACGATCACGTCGCCACTCGACAGCTGGCCCAGGGACATGGCCAGGTAGCGCAGGCCGAACACCACCTGGGACCGCCGTAGCAGGAAGGCGAGCTCGATCGAGCCTTCGCCGGCGAAGGCCAAGCTGCGCCCCGGAATCTCGCTGTCGAAAGCATGCAGACGAGCCTGCGCCAGCACGAGTCCCACGCCCGCACCGGCAGACAGGGCGAGTCGGTCGATGCGGTGGCGATAGCGGGCCTGCACCAGCAGGGGAATTTGGTCGAGCACGACGTCGCCTGCCCCCGCGCTGTTCCACGAGAAGAAGCTGCTGTGCAAGTAGCCGGCGGTCACGCCAAATGCGAAGCCAGCGAGGCTGGGGTGGAGCGAGGCCAGCGCCTCGACGAACACGGCGATGCCCGGTGGTTGGTGCAGGTTCCACAGAAGACCCAGGCGAGGCGTGAGCGTGTAGCGCGTGGCTTGCACTAGTGGCGGCGGCAGCGGCCGAGGTACGAAGAGAGCGAGCGGGATACGTTCGACGGCGTGTCCACTGTCGAGGACAGCCTCTACCTCTATGGCGTCGCGACCGGCCAGCACGGGGGGAGGACGCAGCGTGAGCACCACACGGCCGTCGCGTGTGACCTGGGGTGAAGCCGGCTGGCCGTCGACCAATACTGCGGCTTCTCCCACGTCGGTAGGATTGCCGAAGGAATCCTGTCCGCTCAAGAACACGCGCAGGCTGCGCAGCGGGACGCTGCCAGGCTGGGTCGTCTCCGCCCGCAGCAGAACGTGAGCTGTGGGTGCCGAAAGCAGCACCACGTCCGCCTCTGCGCTAACCTCCGGCTGTCCGCGCAGCGATGCCATGAGATGGAGAGTCGGGTCCTGCAGGGAGGCCGGCACGCGCACCAGAAAGCGAGCCTCGCCTTCGCTGCGGCTGCCGAGAGGCTCGGGTCGCGGCCCGGAGGAGGCCAAGACGATCGTGGATGCGTCGACCAGCCTACCCGACGGCTCCACGGCCAGCACGGCAACTTCGGCGGCGCTTCCCGCGACCAGCTTCTCGGGGGCCACCACCAAAACGCGCTGCGCGGGCGGAATCTTGAGGTCAAGAACGTGCTGGCTGGACTGGCCGTGGCTGTTGACCGATTGGGCCAATGCGAAATTGATACCCGGAGGCACGATCACGGGCACGTGGACGTTGCCGTCCGCGGGCGCGACGACCGGCCCGAACTCCTTGTCCCCGACCTTCAGCGTGACCCGGGCGCCTGGGTCAGTGCCATAGCCGGGACTGGTAGCGGCACGTAGTCGTACCGCCAAAGATCCGCGCAGAATCAGCGAGTCACGCGAAAAATCGGCGACCAGAATGGCCACCTGCGGAAAACAGGTAGAGGGCAGGAGAAAGCGGGCCGAGAAACTGGTCGGTCCCTCGCGCACCAAGTCCTCCACCCGGCCGGCACTGCACAGGATTCGCGGAAAAGGAAGCGGTGACGCGAATGTGCCGGTGACCTCGATGCGCAGCTCGGTTTCGTCTTCGATCCCAAGCACCGGCGCAGGTGTCGCCAGCGAGATGGTCACCCGCGCTGGCGACACCGCCGGCTCGGCGCCCGTGGCGAGCGCATCATCTGGCGAGCCCGGTCCGTCTGTTGCTGGGCGCGGGGCCGGGGCGACGCTGGCCCGGCTGTCATGAACCTTCAGGTCGTTCGCGCCTGCGTCCACCTCCGACGGCGGCACCTCCCGAGGAAGTACCGCCGCGGCTTCCTGCTGCCCACTATCGGCAGTCTCTGCTTCGCGAACATCGCCAGCCTGGCCGGCATCGGGTGTAATCGTGCCGTTTCGGGGGACATCGGCGGCCTCCACCCGTGCGCCCAATAGCAGGAACAGGACCAACCCGGGCAGCCAGGCCATCATTCCTTCCAAAGCCCCTCACCTGAAGGCTGCAGCGACGGCGCGCGTGGGGACGGGCGAGTGCGCAGGACCTTGTCGACCGCCTTTTGTCGCCCGGTAGCATCCTCGGCTTCTACCCGAACGCGGGTTTGAGTCTCTGAGACCTGCACGCGCGCGAGAAAGTTACCGTCGGGCCCGACCGGAGTCTCTTCGCCATTCACCCGCACGCGCGACGAGGGGCTGGCGTGGCCTCGAATCTTGGATATGCCCTGAGCTTTGTCGTCCTCGGGCCAAATCACCGAGAGCAAGATTTCCTCTGGGATAGGCTCAGGATCGCTGGGACCTGCCCCGGGGAACGCCGTGCTCTCGCTCCCCTTGCCGACCAAGACTTGCTTGCCTTGGGCTTCGAAGCGGGCTACGCCCTCGGCGGCCGTCACGCTGACCTTTCCGCTGGGAGCCACCGCCACCGCGAAGCGAGCGGCGCCCACGTTGGTAGTGCGCGTGTCGAGGGCATCAATCTCCAAGGTTTCGTCGGCCTTGCCTACGCTCGCGGAAATCCGTTTTCCGCGCAGCAGGCCTAGTTTGGCGGTGTTCTTGTCGAGCTTGTCGACGCGCAAATCCATGTTGCCGCCCAACTTGATCTCGACGCTGCCTCTGAGCAGAGAGGCGCTCGAATCGTCATGGGTGCGAACCACGTCTTTGGATGAAAGCAGGTGGCCAGCACGCGCCACGTACCACTGGCCGTTTTGGAATGCCTCCACATTGCCGGCCAAAGTGCTGAGCCGAAACTGGTTGGGGTCGGCCCGCCACGTGCGTGGCGCCGGCGCCGGCAAGCCGACCGGCATTTCAGGCCGTCGGCGTTCGAAGAAAAAGCGCGACAGCAGGGTGGCCGCGGCGAGAATGGCGACCACCAGAATGATGATTGCCACCTGGAACCGGGACATAGGCCGCTTGCCGCGGGCACTCATGCGAGGAGACTGGCTCCTTCACTGATGGGAAAAGTCAGCCAGAAGGTCGTGCCCCGACCAACTTCGCTTTCCACCAGGATGGTGGCTCCATGATCCTCGACGATCTTGTGCACCATCGAAAGCCCGATGCCGGTGTCGGTTCGCTGCGCCTTGGTGGTGAAGAACGGATCGAAGATGCGGGACAGTTGATCGGGCTTGATGCCGTGCCCAGTGTCACTCACGCGGAGCCGAAGCAGCTTGTCTTCCGGGCGCGTGGTTTCGAGCGTCAGGGTACCACCCGAGTCCATGGCCGCCCTGGCATTCTGGATTAGTTGTATGATCGCGGCTTGCACCTGCAGGGCACTGCCGCGGATGGCTGGGCTGGGGCTGGGCACGTGCTTGACCACGACAATGCCCGCGTCGGCCAGGGTTTTCGGCCCGCACAGCTCGATCGCATCGTGAATGACCTGGGAAAGATCAAAGGGGCGAAAGTGCTCGCCCGACTGCTTTTGCGAGAAGCGCAGCAGGTTGGCCACGATACCCTGAATTCGGGCTGCCTGCTCCTCAATGTCTTGGACCAACGGCCGGGCCGGATGGCCTTCGGGCAAGTCGGCCAGCAGGATCTGCGCCAGGCCCAGCACGCCGGTCAGCGGATTGTTGATCTCGTGCGCGACCCCGGCGCCGAGCGAACCTATGGCGGCCAGTGAGCGCGAGCGCAACAGGAGATCCTGAGCGTCACGCAGTTCTTTAGTCTTCTCCTCGACTCGCTTTTCCAGAGTGACGTTCCAGCTCTGGATCTCCTCGGTTCGGAGGAGGATCTCACTGCGCGCCGCGGAAAGCGAGCTAGCCATTGAGTTGAATGCCTTGGCCAGCTCGCCCAGTTCGTCGTTGGATGCAACCTCGATGTCGGAGTCCAACTTGCCCTGCGCGATGTGGCGCGCTCCCTGCACCAGGGTGCCCACCCGGCTGGCCAGCGAACGCGCCAACGCGGCACCCACGACAGCTGCGACGAATGCCGCCACACCCACCCAGTAGATGGTGGTCCAGGTGAGCCGACGCGCAGGGCGCAGGGCGGACTCGACCCACCGTTCGACGACCACGCCCAGGCCAAAGGCAAGCGCCGGCACGTAGGCACCGATGACCGAGTGGTCGTGGCTCGCGTACTCGGTCACGAACCCCTCTTGCGGCAGGGAGCCGAGTTTGCCCTGCGGCAGGCGCTTAGGCTCAAGCGCCGTGGTCCCCACTCCACGGCCGGAAACCACGGTGCGGCTTTCGCGGTCGAGAAGCAAGATGTCGCGGTCGATCGACGAAAGCGAGGCCAGGTGGTCGGCGATGCGGCGCAGAGACGCGGCGGCCACTATGATGCGGGGATCCTCGTTGGACAGGCCCTGGTAGCGGACCGCCAGCACCACGTGCGGCACCTGCGCGCTGCCGGCCAGGAAGATCGAACCCACGGCGCTCCCCTCGCGCAGAACCGCGTCGACGGGAACATGCCCTGGGAGACGGGCCACGTCCGCAAGCGGAACAATCTCATGAGTTCCGAAAGAATCGTTCCTGGGCGCGACAGACTGGAAGGCAGGCGGAACCACCGGATGTCCCTTGGCGTCCAACAAGGCCACCACGCTGAAATCGTCGCTCTGGTGGTACACGAGTTGGAGGAACTTGCGCAAGGCCTCGGCGGTCGGCAACGTGCCCCCCACGCGGGTGAGGTCGAGAATGCGTGTCTCGACCGACATGGTGGCTTGCAGATTGGTGAGGTGGCTGCTGACGTACTCGGAGATCTGACGCGCAAGCAGGACCTCATGACCCTCGATGGCGTCACGCAAGGCCTCCCGGCTGACCCGGATTGAGGAATAGCCGGCGATGGCCAGCGGCACGGCGGCTACGCCGATGGAGAGGAGCGCGAATTTTGGCAGTAGCTTCATGGCGCAATCCAGGTGAAGCCGTAGGGCAGGCTGGTCCAGCCGTTGGCGGCGTCGAAGGCCCAGACCGTGGCTTGCCCGTTTCCAGGGGGCACAACCCCATCGATCTCACCGGCGCCTATCCACACCACTTTCGCAAGGCCAGCAGCGCTTGCCAGGGTCTTGCCCAGGTAGATGATGGTAGTGTTGGTGAAGTTCGCGCCGTAGACCTTGACCGGCGTGCCTGGTGGACCTGAGGGCGGAGCAATGGACTGTATCTGTGGCGGAAGCTGATACTGAAATTTGCGCGCCCAAGTGGCCAAGCCGAGGCGAGATTGCACCGTCACGGGGACCGCGACCGCGGAAGAATGCGCCGGCGTGTACCCGGTGATGGTCTGGTTGTCGACCACAACCCCGCCATCGGGGATGAGCAGGTCGTCGCCGAAGTAGGCGCGACTCCCGGCAAGCAAACCCGATCCCCGGATCACCACGTTGGTTCCGCCCGCCACGCCCCCTGACTGCGGTGTGACCGATGACACTGTGGGGGAGTGGCTCAGGTTGATGGGAACGCCCACCGGGCTGCTCTGGTTGGGTGGCGCGTTGTCGTCCAAGGCCACGATGCTCAGATTGACCGTCATGCCCGGCTGCAAACCCGGACTGATGGTCACGTCGAAGGTGCAGTAGATGCGGTCGGAGCGCAGGCCGGACGGACAGGTGCCCGTCACAGGATCACGTTGCGATCCATCCTCCGAAGGCGGTTCAGTGTACGTCCACCTCAGCGCCGCCAAGTGGCCGGGCGGCCCATCGGTGGCGGTCACCTCTCCGTGAATGGTGGACTCCGGGGCGTAAAGGTCGCCCGCGGCTGGGCTGGTGACCGTCAGATTCGGAGCGAACGTGTATCGGCCCAGCGAAGAAAAGCCATTTGCCAGTGTCGCGCTGTGGCCGCGAGGATCCGTGATCTCCACGTCGCACGGACCCACGGCGAACTCGTCTGGGTCCTGTATGTCCAGGTCGGCTGAAATTTGCGTGGGGCTTGCCCACCCAAAATCGGTCAAGGGCGCCGAGTGCGATCCTTGGCTGACCCGGCCCGAGAAGTCCTCCGTCGTGGCCACGCGCTCGCCCGACGCAGGGTCGAGGCGGAAAGATGGGACGAAGCCCGTGCCGGTCAGCGTGAGCCGGACGTCGCGATCGGTGTAGGCTTGCGCAGGGTCGACGGCGTCGATGCGTGGTTGCGGCTCGTTGCCGGCGCAGCCAACCAGGGCAGCGGCGCAAGCAACGAAAACTGCGCGTGCAGGCGTCACGGGGCTATCTTACTACTGGTCGCAGGATTCGCGCGGGTTCCGCCGCGCTTGTTTGGCTCGTGGGTAAAAAGTCCCTGACCGCGATCTGGATGTCGTGGTTCTTCTTGCCAACGCGATCCGTGAATCTTCCGGACATCGTAGAATCGGGCTCTTCCCACCTTACGCGGCCGGCATATTCCTTGCAGAATGGAATGACAGGTTCATGAGGATTCGACTCTTCTTTGCCGCCGCCACAGTCCTGCTTCTCACGTGCTTCGCGTGTGATTCCAAGACGACCTATCCAGTCACGTTCACCTGTGGCTCAACCGGAGGCCCGAGCTGTCCGCCGGGAAGCGAATGCCCGGCGTTGCCGCTCGGCCCCGACACTTGCGGAGACTTGCCTGGCGACCCACCGACGTCCGTTTCGGTGGGTCGCCCGTTGGGCTGCGTGGTCGGCCTCTCGTACGGCAACCCGTTCTACGGGGACAGCCAGCAAACCTGCGAGTGCACCGCGGAGCCTGGGTCGCCGACTGGGTCGACGACGCCACAGTGGGAGTGTCCCATCTGACGGCTGGACACCGGGTGCGTGTGGCAAGCCAGTTGACGAGGGACGGACAGCCTGGGAGATTTGCGCCCCATGGCCAATCACCAGAGCCTCCGGGGTATGCTGAGCCACCGAGTGACCTTCACCTACGACACCGGGGCCCAGGTCATGGGCACGGTCACGGCTTGCGCACCGGTGGAGGGGCCGGTCGAGTTGGTGGTGTTGGCCAAGGTGGAGGTGAAAGGGGGGGGCGGCAAGGTGCTGGCCCGCTTCGCCGAGTTGCCGCTCGTGCCCAACAATTTGGTGGGGCTCACCGTCACCGAAGGACCGCTTTGACATGGCCGGCGTTGCGACCCGAAGATGAGCGAGCGTGCGTCAGCCGAGAGCCGCCGCTTGCACGCTGTGGTGCGCGGTTCGGTACAGGGTGTGGGCTTCCGCGCCACCACGTTTGACGAAGCCCGGCGCCTGGGTCTCGCGGGCTGGGTGCGCAACCGCGTGGACGGTACGGTCGAGGTACTGGCCGAGGGCGCGGAGCCGAAGCTGAACCTGTTTCTCGCCTACCTGCGCTGCGGTCCGCTCGGGGCCAGGGTGGCGGGCGTGCTCGAGGATTGGTCAGAAGAGCAGGGCGCGCCCCTTCCATTCCAGGTCAAGCGAACGGAATAGGGCGGGCACCATTCCACCTGCCGAAGCTACCTTCGAGGATCTGTTGGCGCGCTTTGCATGGCGCCCGATGCGAGGCTGCCCCGGTCGCTACGTGCTGGCCGGCGGCCCGGTTGCTTCGTCGCCCCAGGACCTGTTCGGCGATCTGGGATTTCGCGAGGCGCGCAGTGAACGGGCGCCTGATCGCGTGTTCGTCGCGGCGGTCCGCGAGGGTGGAATCATCTCGTACGCAAGGGGGAACCGCACCTTCATCCACACCTTGGGCGACCGCGCGGGCTTCGCGCGCAAGCTCCATGCCCTCGGTCTGGACGGGTTGGATTCGTAGTACCTACGATGGCGCGGTTTCGAGGGGAGCGCTCGTGCGGACCATGGCCTTGGCCACCAGCTCGGACAGGTTCTTGACCTGCACGCGCTCACCGGCGTCGCGGTCGTCCACGGCATCCTTGATCATGACCGTGCAGTAGGGGCACGCGGTGGCCACGGTGGTGGCGCCGGTGGCCAGGATCTCGTCGGTACGGTCGTGGTTGACCCGCGTCCCGGTCTTCTCGTCCATCCACATGCGACCGCCGCCCGCGCCGCAGCAGAAGGCGTGTTCGCGGGTGCGGCCCAGCTCGATGCGCTCGCCGCCCAGGCGATCCAGCACCGCGCGCGGCGCCTCGTACTCGCCATTCCAGCGCCCCAGGTAGCAGGGATCATGGAAGGTCAGCTTGCCCACGCCGTTCGCCTTGGGGTCGAGCACGAGTTTGCCCTGCTCGACCAGATCCGCAATGAGCTGCGAGTGGTGGCGGACTTGGTAGGTGCCGCCCATTTGCGGGTACTCGTNNTCTTCACCTTCTTGGCGTTCATCGCTTCGACGTTCTGCTGGGCCTGCATTTGGTAGAGCATCTCGTTGCCGGTTCGACGGGCCGTATCGCCGCAGCAGGTTTCTTCCATGCCCAGCACAGC